>MEIF01000045.1 GCA_001750645.1 Gammaproteobacteria bacterium AqS3 | reverse complement strand
ACACCCTCGGCGGCAAGCGCTGGCAGCGGGTCAAGAAGCGCGCCGAAGAGCACGCCGATGACATCGCCGCCGAACTGCTTGACATGTATGCCCGCCGGCTCGAGCAGAAGGCCCCGCAGATTCAGCTGCCCGACAGCTGGGAGGCCTTCAACGCCGCCTTCCCCTACAGCACGACCCCGGATCAGCACAGCGCCATTGAGGCCGTGATCGGCGACCTGACCTCGGGGGCGCCGATGGACCGGCTGGTCTGCGGCGATGTCGGCTTCGGCAAGACCGAGGTCGCCATGCGCGCGGCATACGCGGTGGTGGCCTCGGGCTTTCAGGTCGCCGTGCTGTCGCCGACCACCCTGCTGGCGCGTCAGCACGCCCTGACCTGGGCCGACCGCTTTGCCGACTGGCCGGTGGCGATCGCCGAATTCTCGGCCCTGCGCGGGCGCACGGCCGGCGCCTCCGGCAGGCGGCTGATCGACGCCTCCGTCGACATTGCCATTGGCACGCACGCCCTGCTCAACCGCGACTTTTCGAACCTCGGACTGCTCATCGTCGACGAGGAGCACCGCTTTGGCGTGGCGCACAAGGAGCAGCTGCGCAGGCAGTTCGCCTCGGCGCACCTGCTCTCGCTGACCGCCACCCCGATCCCGCGCACGCTCAACATGGCGCTGTCCGGGCTGCGCGATATCTCGATCATCGCCACCTCGCCCGAGCACCGCCTGCCGATTCGCACCCGGGTGCTGCGCGATGAGGGCGCCGCCGTGCGCGAGGCGATTCAGCGGGAGCTGCTCAGGGGCGGTCAGATCTACTACGTCCACAACCGCGTCCAGACACTGGAGGATGTGCGCGGATACCTCGAGCGGCTGGTGCCGCTGGCCCGCATCGGCACCGCCCACGGGCAGATGCCGCGCACCCAGCTGGAGCAGGTCATGCGCGGCTTTTACCGGGGCGAAATCGACCTGCTGATATGCTCCAGCATCATTGAGTCCGGTCTCGATGTGCCCCGCGCCAACACCGTGATCATCGAGCGCGCCGAGCGCTTCGGAATGGCGCAGCTGCACCAGATCCGCGGGCGCGTCGGTCGCTCGCACCAGCAGGCCTACGCCTACTTCCTGATCGGCACCGAGGCCGAACTCAAGGGCGATGCCATGCGCCGGCTGCGGGCAGTCGAGCGGGCGTCGGAGCCGGGGGCGGGATTCCTGCTGGCCAGCGAGGATCTGGACATCCGCGGGGCGGGCGAATTGCTGGGCCGGCGCCAGAGCGGCAGCATGGCCGACGTCGGGGTCACGCTGTTCAGCAGCATGATCGATGAGTCGGTGCGGCGCGCCCGCGGCGACGCCACGGCGCGCTCGGCCGAGGCGCTGATCGAGGTCTCGCTGCAGCGTCCGGCCTACATTCCCGATGAATACATCGACGACGCCCCGCTGCGGCTGCAGCTCTACCGGCGCGCGGCGGGGGCAGCCTCGCTGCGCTCGCTGGACGAGCTGCGGGCTGAGATCGCCGATCGCTTCGGCGAGCTGCCCGATGCGGTGCGCGGCTGGCTGACCTGCGCCCGGCTGCGGCTGCGCGCCGCCCCCCTGCAGGTGCGCAAACTCAGCATCTCGGAGCGGGGCGGCTATGCCGAGCTGCAGGCCGACACGCCGGTCGACGTCGAAAAGCTGGTGGCACTGATCGCCGCCAACCCCGAGCAGTACCGCATCCAGGGCAGCCGGATACACTGCCGCGGCGGGGGCGGGGACGCCGCAGCACGCGAGGCAATGGCCGATGCGCTGCTGGGGGCGCTTGAGGGGTGCTGCGCATGAAGCGGGGATGCCGGCTGACGGGGATGCTGCTGCTTTTTCCGCTGCTGCTCTGGGGCCAGGACGACCCGGACGGGCCCGAGTCGCTCTACCGCATTGAGCTGATCCTCATCGGCCAGACCGGCAAGTTTGACGAGGCGCACGTCGAAGTCGAGCCGCTGGCGCCGCCGGGGACGCTGTTTCAGATCTCCGATCCGGCCCCGTCCCCCTGGGTCGGCGGCCCCGAAAAGGCACCCGCCCCGCCCCGCCGGGCGCCGGTTGTCGCCCGGGAGCTGCTCGGTGCGGCCGGGGTCACGCTGAATATCGCACGGCCGGAACCCCTCAATGCCGCCGCGGTCACCTCGGCCGATTCCGAAGACGCTGAAGAGGAGGAGCCGGAGATTCGCTATCGCCCGGTTGCACTCTACGCCCCCATGCCCCTGGCCGATCTGGCCCAGGCCCCGGAGCGGCTCGCACAGCGCGGCTATTCGGTGCTGCTGCAGCGCTCCTGGGTGCAGCTGATCCGCCCGACCAATCCGCCGCTCTACATCGCCGGCGGCGATGCGGCGAGGCAGGTCGAGGGCTGGATTGCGCTGCGCCGCAGCCGCTACCTGCACCTGGACCTCAATCTGCAGGGCACCCAGGGTGATCCAGATCCGGACCCGGTCGCCGCCCCCGTCATTCCAACCGATTGGGAGGCCGAACAGCCCGAAACGGCGTTTTCCCAGGTTCCCTGCGGCCTCTACGAGGCCCCCGAGCTGATCTGGGAGCCCCAGATCGGGGGCGGCTCCCTGCTGCCGGATGCCGGCCTGGACGAGGGTGAGCTGGTGTCCCGCTGCACGGCGCGCAGCGACGAGCTGTTTCAGGGTTCCGACACGCCCTGGGTGATGCGCACCTCCAGGCGCATGCAGTCGGGCGAGACGCACTTCATCGACCACCCGATGTTCAGCATGATCGTCCGCATCGTCCCGCACCCGCTTGAACCGCTCACCGAGGAGGACGCCCTCCAGCCCTGATGCGGGCGCAGTTCCCTAGTCCGACCCCTGCCGGGGGCTCCATTCAGCCAGGTGCCGCTCGTGCGGGAAATAAAGCCCGCAGCGGCAGGGCTCGCCGGGGAAGGCCGCACTGATGGCCTGGAAGTAGCGGTGCAGCTGCTCGTCGGCCTGCCGCAGCTGGCGCGCCGAATAGGACGCCAGGCTCTCCCCCCGGCCGCGCGCGCCGGTTTTGTAGTCGATGATCCAGCGGGTTCCGTCATCCCGCCGCACCAGGCGGTCGACGCGCAATTCCCGCAGCTCGCCCTGCTCCCGGCGGTGCAGCAGCACGGCCTCGGCGTACTCGCCCTGGGCGAACAGCCAGGCGTTCTCAAGGTCGGAGGCGGCGCTCTCGAGGCAGTCCAGGGCATTGGCAATCAGGCCGTCGAGGGCTTGCGGTGCGACCCCCAGCACCCGCAGCCTGCTGCGGCAGTAGCCCGCAAACCGACCGCTGCGGCAGTGTCCGAGAAACGCCT
This sequence comes from Gammaproteobacteria bacterium AqS3, assembly GCA_001750645.1. Classification (GTDB taxonomy): domain Bacteria; phylum Pseudomonadota; class Gammaproteobacteria; order MEIF01; family AqS3; genus AqS3. Next base: position 15,286 of record MEIF01000045.1, on the reverse strand, counting down.
CGCCATTCTTGGCCCAGCCCTCGAGCAGCAGGTGCACCAGCGAGCCGAGGGCGCGCGCATCGGGCGAGGCCACCGCCGGTGCGAAGGACTCGGAGTCCCGCTCTGACGCTGCAGCCGGCAGCGGAGGCGGCGTCTGCGGGTGCCAGTAGTGGGGCCGGGTCTCATCCGGGGGGTGCGCTCCGGCGGCCGGGGATGAGACGTCTGCGGGGATCTGCTCGGGTTCCGGGGCCTCCATCACGCGGTCCGACCAGGTGTCCAGATGCCGGACGACCGAGTACATGGTGAGAATGTTGTAGTCCCCCCTCGGCAGCACGATGGCGGTGCTGATGTGCAGCCGGTAGATCGCCCGGGTTGCGGCGATGTAGAGCAGCCTGAGCACCTCCTGCCTGTTGCGCTCGGCGTCGATGTACTTGAAGTGGGCGTGATCCCGCCCCAGGCCGGCCAGCGGCAGCTGCGGGGTGGTCAGGCTCTCGGACCAGGCATCGGTGTGCAGCAGCGGCGTCAGGGTGTTGCGGCCCTCGCCGGTGATGCTGGGGATCCAGACGGCGCCGAACTCAAGCCCCTTGGCGTTGTGGATGGTCATCAGGCGGACGCGCTCCTCGCCCGAGCTGCCGGGAATGAAGGTGCTGTTGAGAAAGTAGTCCTCGCGCTCGGCCCAGTTCTCGCCCCAGTCGCCGAGGGCTGCGAGCAGCTCGTCAATGCGCGCAGAATCGCCCAGCACGCTGGGCCCGCCCAGCATCGACCAGGCGCGCTGCACGCGCTCGACGAAATCGCCCGAGCGCGATCCGGTGCGCATGCGGGCAAACACCGTCAGCACCCGATCAACGGCGGCGGCGCGCTCCCCTGGGAGCCGCTCGCGCCAGCGGCCGTCCCGCAGCGCCTCCCACAGGCTGCGCCGCTTCGGTGCGGCGCCGGCGATGGCGTGCAGCTCGGCCAGGCTGAGCCCGCACAGCGGGCTGCGCAGCAGCGCCGTGAGTGCAACGCGGTCAGTGCCATTGCGCAGTACCCGCGCCAGGGCAATGCAGGCGCGCACCGCAGGGCTGTTCTTGTAGTTGAGGGTCGAATCGGCGCTGTAGGCGACTCCGGCGCGCTCCAGGGCATTGACGACATCGGGCAGATCGCCCCGCTTGCGCACCAGGATGGCCACCTGACCCCTGGCCTCGGCAGCCGTGTCGGGCAGATCGGCCAGCGCGCGGCGGACGAACTCGACCCCGCGCTCGATGATCTGCCGCCTGCAGGCTGTGCGGTAGCGCTCGTGCTGCCGCTTGACCTCGGGCGGCGCCCCCCGGATCTGGCCGAAGTAGGCCTCGGAGTCGATTTCGACCAGGTCAAAGCTGACCCCGCCGTCGATCTCGCCCGCCTCCTGCTGCGGCTGCATGCCGACATAGGGCGCCGCACCGGTGTTGATGTCGTTTTCATCCGGAAACGCCCGGCCGAACAGGGCGTTGATTTCATTGACCACAGCCGGGTGCGAGCGGAAGTTGCTGCTCAGCTTGAGCGGCGTCAGCCGCAGCTCGCCGATGCCGACCTGCTCGACCAGGTTGAACAGCCCGGGGCGGGCGCCGCGAAAACCGTAGCAGGACTGTGCGGTGTCGCCGACCAGCAGCAGGGTGCGCCCCTCGTCCGGCTGCCACTGCACCACCAGCTGGCGCAGCAGCTTGAGCTGCAGTTCGGAGGTGTCCTGAAATTCATCGACCAGGATGTGCTGCAGGCGGTAGTCCAGCGCCCGTGCCAGATCGGTGACCTCGTCCTCATTGCCCAGGGCGGCGTCGGCGGCGAGTGCGACCCCGGTGAAGTCGGCCACCCCCCTCTGCATCATTTCGACCGCGACATCGGCCAGCAGGTGCAGCATGAAGGTGCGCAGGTGCGGATACCAGGCGAAGTCATCCTGGGGCAGCTGCGACAGCAGCCCAAGCCCGGCGCCCAGCATGCCCTCCAGCAGCTCATGGGACAGCGGCGTTGACTGCCTGCTTCGCACTGTTCCCGACTTGGTGTAGGCCGCCTGATAAAACATGCCCCAATCGGCCTGGGTTTTGAGGGCCTCGACAAACCGGCGCTGCTCGCCGGAGCCGCCCTCCTGCTCGAGCCGCCCCAGCGCCCAGCCCCGCACCTGATCGATCCAGAACTGCACAAATGTGCCGTAGTTTTCGGCCAGCTCTTCGGCGCCCTCGACGGCGACCACGGTCTGCACCCAGTCGGCCCGCTGGGACAGCATCTCGATGATCAGCCCGCTGAGTTTCTGCATGTCGGTGCGGTAGAGCGACAGCAGGTGGCTGCGCGCCTCGGCGACCGCCTCGGGCAGATCCTCGTCCAGCAGAAGCCTGCGCGTGCAGTGCTCGAAGATGCTGCGCGGGTTCTGCTCGATGCCGTAGCCGGGGACGATGAGCTCGCGCCCGCTGGCGGCGCTGGCGCGCCCCACCGGCAGCGCCCGAACGATGTTGGCGCAGAGCCCGTCGAGGGTTGAGATGTTGAGCTGATCGGCGCTGCGCAGCAGCCCCCAGCCGCGCTGGGCGTCGCGCTCGAGCACCCGGCGCGCCGCCCGGTATTCCTCGAGCTTCTGCCCCTCCAGCCCCGCCTCATCGCTGTCTGCGGCGCGCCGCAGCACCCCGACGATGCGCTCCCGCATCTCGGCGGTGGCCTTGACGGTGAAGGTGACGCAGAGCACCTCCTCGGGGCGATTGACCCCGCTCAGCAGGTTGAGATAGCGGTGCACCAGCAGCGAGGTCTTGCCCGATCCCGCCGGGGCGCGCACGATGTAGGAGCCGGACGGGTCGACCGCCTGGGCGCGAACCTGCGCGTCATTCATCTGCACCGACATCAGGTCGAACCCCAGTCGCGCAGCAGCTGATAGGGATCCTGCTGAAAGGGCAGTCCCCTGCCCTGGGCGTGCGGGTCGGGTCGGGCGCGCCGCTCCCGCAGCTCGTCGACGGCCTGCTGTGCCGCATCCAGCCAGGCGGACATATCGACGCCCACCACCCGCCTGTGCTTGCCGATGACGTCATCTCTGTAGCCCTCGTCAATGACGCCGGTGAGAGTCGGGGTGGCATCGGGTTCCAGGGGGTTGAGCGCCGCCAGCATCACGCCGGCGAGCCGGGCATCGGGGTGCTGCCGCCGGTAGAGGTCGGCGTAGACGGCCAGCTGAACCTGCCGCATATCGCTGAAGACCAGCCGGCCGCTCTCATCGCCCGCCGGCATGGCGGCCTTGAAGCTGCTCTTGTAGTCGATGATCAGGCGCTCACCCCCGGGCAGCTTGTCGATTCGGTCGAGGCGGACGGTGTAGGGGACGCCGAAGTCGTCCTCGCCGCTGAGGGTGTGCTCGACGGCCTCAACCACCGCCCCCTCAACCAGCTGCCCGCCCTCCTGCAGCTCAACCCACTGGCACAGGCTCTCATCGAGCAGTTCGACAAATGGTGCGCGCAATGCCTGCGGAATATTCGGCTCAAAATCGCTCAATATGCGCTTAACATCAGAGATTTTCGCGCTGGCGGCCCGCCCGGCTGGATTCAGCGACTGCAGCAGGCTGTGCAGCGCTATCCCGGTATAGAGCGAATTGACCGGCAGCATGGCCTCCTCGTGCGGAATGACACCCAGACGGGTGCGGGCAAAGGCGACCAGGGGATCGGCGATGAGCCAGGCCAGCGAATCGACATAGCTGTCCTGCAGCGCCTCGCCCTGCCCCATTGCCAGCGGTTCCAGGGAATCCAGGCGCTCTGTGCGCACCGCGGGGACCTCAGCGGGGGGTGCTATCGGCTCGGCCGGACGCACCCGGCAGCGCCCGGCGTGAACCAGGGGCGAGATGCCCTCGGAGGCGTTGCGGCTGACGTAGACCGCACTGCCGCAGGCCGCCATGCGTCCGAACAGGTGTACGGCAAAGTTCCAGTTGGCCTCCTCGCTGGTTCCCGGCATGCCGAGCTCGCGCTGGGTGTCCGCCGGCAGCAGCGCGTTGAAGCGCCTCGCCGTCGGCCAGTGGCGGTTGTCGAACTGCGTCAGCCAGACGCAGTCGACCTGCCGGGTGATCGCGGTCAGCGGCTCGTGCACATGAATGCGCGCATGGGGTGCGGGCCGCAGCCGCAGGCGCTGGGCGTCGGCCAGCCAGCACAGCCAGCTCAGCCCCTGATCGGCGCCGAATTCAAGCGTTCCCAAAACCCCCTGCATCGCCCACAGGTTGTCGAGCAGCGCGCCCAGCTGCCTGCGGGTATCGGTGCGCTCCCGAAACAGCGCGTCGGCCTCGGCGTTGAACAGCTGCGCCCACTCGCCCAGCGGGGCGCGCCCGGGCCACCTGCGCAGGCGTTTCAGGCTTGCGGCGAGCACCTGGACCAGCTCGGAGGATTCCCCCTCGAGCAGCTCGATGATGTCCCGCAGGCTGTAGCGCACCCGGCGGTCCGAGCGAATGCGGCGCTGCAGCCGGTCGTATTGGCGCACCAGCGGCCCATCGCAGCAGTGCCCGAAAAACTCCTCGAGTGCGCGCACCAGGCGCTCGCTGCTGATCGGGGCGACGGCAAGGTGCAGCCACTCCTCGAAGTGCTCGAACTCGCTGGTGCCGGACAGCGCCATCGGGGTGTGCACAGTCCATTCGTCCTCGGGCAGGTGCGCCCGCAGAATCCGCCGCACCAGGGCGGCCTGGCCGCTCAGACCGGGGACCACCAGGCGCATGCTGGCATCGGGATGCGCCAGCGCCCAGCGGGCTGCGGTGCGCAGCTGTGCCTCAAGGTTGTCGCAGGGTTCTGCCTCGACGATTTCAATGTCCCCGCCGGGGGCAAAGGCATAGATTTCAGGGGCGCTCTGCACCACTCCGGTGAGCCTGCCGATCAGCTCCCGCAGCAGCGGGGTCGGCTCGGGCTCGACCTCGTCTGCGTGCTCGGGCACAAAGCCGTAGAGCACGGCGCCCGAGAGCGAACCGGCGAGCGCATCGCCGTGCTCGATCAGCAGCTGCATGGCGCGCGTGCGGCTGAGCGTCCCGGCGCTCTCGCAGAGTGCGTCAAAGCGCTCGGCCCAGCTGCAGAAGCGGTAGCCATTGAGTGCGGCGTCGCTCCAGTCGAGGCCGAACAGCCCGCAGCGATTCCAGGCATCCTGGCACAGCCGGGCCAGGGCGGCTGCGGCGTCGCCGTGTATGGTCTCATCCTGCTCGACGACGTAGCGCCACAGCGCCCGCTCCTGTGCCGAGGACAGCAGGGCGCAGCGGTCAAACGGGGAGATCGCCGAGAGGGCGGCGTCGTTCCAGAGCGTCTTCAGCCAGTCGTCGACGCTGTGTACCGGCGGCTGCAGGGCGGCCTGATCGACGAGCTCGCCGCACAGCTGCAGCGCCCAGGAGGGGTTGGGGGTCAGAACAATGGCGCCTGCCTCAATGTGCCTGCGGGCCCATTGGACCGCCGATTGCTCAGGCATAGTAGGCTTGGGAGCGGTCGCTGTGATCGGTGACATCAGCGACGCCGGTGAGATCCTCGATGCGCTCCAGCAGCGTGCTCTCGACCGAGGATTTCAGTGTCATGTCGACCATGCTGCAGCCCTGGCAACCGCCCCCGAAGCGCAGCACCGCCACCCGCTTGTCGCCGTCCTCCTCAATGCGCTCGAGCATCACCATTCCGCCGTGGGCCGCCAGCGAGGGGTTGATCTCGGCGTGCAGCACGTAGTTGATGCGATCCTCAAGCGAGCTGTCGGGGCTGACCTGGGGGACCCGGGAGTTGGGGGCGCGCACGGTCAGCTGGCCGCCCATGCGGTCCTCCTGGTAGTCGACGATGGCGTCGTTGAGAAACGGCAGGCTGCGGTGATCGAGCCAGGCGACGAACCCGTCCAGCTGGATCTGCTCGTCGTCGTCCTGCTGCTCGCCCTGGGCGCAGTAGGACACGCAGGTCTCGGCCATGGGCGTCCCCGGGGAGTCAATGAAGATGCGGATGTTCATGCCCGGGGTCTCGTGCTTGGCCAGCAGTTCGACCAGATATTCCTGCGCCTTCGGCGTAATGGTGATTTCAGTCAAGGAGCGCACCCGAGGCGGGCTGGGCGGCGGCGATTGTAGCGCCGGCCCGGAGGCGTCCAGTCAGCCTCCCAGCACGCCGGCCGGGGCGGTCAGCTCGGGCGCCGCCGGTATGGCGAAGCGCTCGGGATATTCGCAGCGCACCAGGAAAAGCCCGCGCGCCGGGGCCGTGTCGGGGCACTGCGAGCGGTCGCGGCCCGCGAGCAGTTCAGCGACCCAGCCGGCGTCGCCCCGGCCTGAACCGACGTATCGCAGCGCACCGACCATGTTGCGCACCATGTGCAGCAGAAAGGCGTTGGCGCGCACCGTCAGCGCCACCCAGCGCCCCCTGCGCACCACCTGCAGCTGATCGATGCAGCGCACCGGGGTGGAGGCCTGGCAGCCCGCCGCCCTCAGCGCCGAGAAATCGTGCTCGCCGAGAAAGACCTGCCCGGCCCGGTGCATGGCCTCGGCGTCGAGCGGTGCGGGGAAGTGCGCCGTCAGGCCGGCAAACGGCGCCAGCGGCTGGGGGGCGTTGTCAATCCAGTAGGTGTAGGTGCGCCGGCAGCAGCGATGCCGGGCGTGGAACTCCTGCTCGACCGGACCGACCCAGGACATGCTGATGTCCGCGGCGATATTGCTGGTGAAGCCCCGCAGCCAGTTGTCCGGGGTGCGCCTGGAATCGCTGTCAAAGTGAATCACCTGCCCCAGGGCGTGGACGCCGGCGTCGGTGCGGCCGGCGCAGTGGACGGCGACGGCGTGGTCGGCAATCTGCGAGAGCACCCGCTCGGTGCGCTGCTGCACCGTGACACCGTGCGGCTGACTCTGCCAGCCCCGATAGGCTCCTCCGTTGTACTGCAGTACAGCGCTCCAGCGCCGCACCTAGCGGCTCTCGTCTTTCCTCAGCAATTTGCGCGCCGAGCTGATGTCGGCCTCGGTGCCGAATTCCTCAATGATGCCCAGGGCGCGCTCGGCGGCATCCCGGTTGCCGATCTTCAAAGCCCCTGTGAGCACCTTGAAGGCATTGCTGATCTGGGCGCGCTGCTGCCCCGGGTTTGCCGGTTTGACTGCAATGGGTTTGCTGGGTGGGGGGCTGACCGGGCTGGTCTGGCTGGGGCTGGGGTCGGCCTGACTGGATGAACCGGCAGGACTGGCTGGGCTGGCGGCGGGCTGCTGGGCCGGTCGCGGCGGGCTCTTCGGTGCGGCGGCATCCCTCTGGGGCGCTGCTGCGGGTCGGGCCCCGGCTGCGGGCTTGGGCTTCTGCGCGGGCCTGCCCTGCGAAGAGGGCGCAGCCGGACGGCGAGCGGCCGGCGGCGGTGCAGCCTGAGCACCGGCGGCAGACGCCGATCCCATGCGCAGGGTCAGCAGAATCAATGCCCCGATCAGCGCCATCAGGGCGCCGGTGTTGGTCAGCCATTCGCCCCAGCCCCGCTCGGCGCCGACGCTGCCCTTCAGCTCCTGAAAGCCGTCGGAGAGGTTGTCGAGGGCCATCTGATGCCGCTCCGCATTGCTGCGCAGGGTGCCGACCTCGGACTCAATGCGCTCGGTGCGCTGCACCAGAACTTCCAGCATGTTCTTGACCTCGGCGTAGCGCGAGTCATCCGAACCAAACCCGAGCTCCGAGGGCTGGCGCGGCGCCGGGATGTTGGGCGCCCGCGGACGCGGCCTGCTGGCGCTGCGCGAGGCCGCCCTTCTCTGGGGGGCTGCCCTGGGCTTGGGAACGCTTCTCGCCGCGGGTCGGGGCGCCGCATTGCCCAGCAGGACATCGGCGCGCTCGATATCGCGCAGGGCGGCGTTGAGCTCATCGTCCATGCTGCCCGGACTGGCAATGCCCCTGGCTGCGGCATCGCCCGGGCGGGGCTCTGAGCGCAGCAGACGACGGGCTGAATCCGAGACATCGTCCAGGACAATCCTGCTGTCCGGACGCAGGCCGCCGCCGGGCCGCGCAGGCTGCGGATTCAGATTGGGCGACCCCCGAGCCCCCGGGGTCACCAGGCGCGCCTCACGTATCGGCCGGCTCTCGGGCTCGGTGTAAGTCGGAATGACCAGCAGGTAGCTGTGCTCGGAGGCGCCCGCCCGCAGATGGAAGCGCACGTTGTTGCCGAGCACGGGGTGCGAGGTCGTCACCAGGACGATGTGACCGAGGTTGCGGTCGTAGAGGGCGTTGGCGCGGATAAAGACCTTCTTCTGCGAGCTCACCAGGCGAGCTTTGGAGATTTCAAGGGGGAGTTGGGCGGGGTGGTAGTCGGCGGGGATGTTGTGCAGCGGGATGGCGACGTTGAGTGCCTCTCCCAATGTGCTGTTGACCCGGGCATCACCCAGCTGGATGGTTGCAAGGCCGGGCAGAGCGGCTGCGAGAAGGAATGCAGCTGCGAGCAGATGCAACGATTGAAGTTTGTGGTTGATTAGGCCTGCCATCCCCGCCCTCTGTTGTTTTGGCTCCCCCGAAGGTGCCCCACCCTGCCGGTTCAATTAAACCCGGGGTGTCTCAGCACGCCATAGCCCGCGATTTTAGCACGGCAAAAAACGATTTTGACCCGGAGCGCGCGCCGACTGGCCGGTCGCCCCCGCCGCTACCGCATCGCCACCCGCTCGGCGATCTGCACCGCGTTCAGCGCCGCCCCCTTGCGCAGGTTGTCGGCCACCACCCAGAGGCAGAGCCCGCGCGCGCTGCTCAGCAGCGGACGAATGCGGCTGACCAGGACGGGATCGACATCGGTGCTGTCCACCGGCGTGGCGTTGCAGGGATCTTCAAACACCTGGATTCCCGGCGTGCGGCCGAGCAGGTCGCATGCCTCGGCGATGTCGACCGGCTCCCGGGTGCGCAGCGTGACGGCCTCGCCGTGGGAGTAGAACACCGGGACGCGCGCGCAGGTCGGGTTGACCTCAAGCTCGGGCCGGTCGAGGATCTTGCGGATCTCGCGGACCATCTTCATCTCCTCGAGGCAGTAGCCGTTTTCGTCCAGGTCGCCGATCAGCGGCAGGACGTTGAAGGCGATCTGCTTGGGAAAGACCTCCGGATCGTCGAGCGCCCCGCTGTTCAGCAGCCCGCTGACCTGTCCCTCGAGCTCGTCGATCCCGCTCTGCCCCGCCCCGGAGACGGACTGATAAGTCGCCAGATCGACCGATTCCAGACCGTAGAGCTGATCCAGCACCTTGAGCGGCAGCACCAGCTGGGCGGTCGAGCAATTGGGGTTGGCGATGATTTTGTGCGAATCCTCGAGGGCGTCGGCATTGACCTCGGGGACGATCAGCGGGACGTCGTCTTCATAGCGAAATGCCGAGGAGTTGTCGATGACCGTGCAGCCCGCCGCAGCCGCCACCGGGGCGAGCCGGCGCGCTAGGGCGCCGCCGGCGGAAAAGATGGCGATGTCGGCCTCGGAAAAATCGAAGCCGGCCAGGTTTTCGACCCGCACCTCGTCCGGGCCGAATTCGATCATCGAACCGGCGCTGCGCTCGCTGGCCAAGGCGCGCAGCGAGGTCAGGGGGAAATTGCGCTCGTGCAGGATGCTGAGCACGGTGCGCCCGACCGCCCCGCTGGCGCCGACCACGGCCAGGCGCACCGCAGCGCTCACCGGCAGCGCTCCCGGACGTGCTCGGCCATCTCGGTGCAGCCCACCGGGGTCTCGCCGGCCACGGCGATGTCTCGGGTGCGGATCCCCTCGGCGAGGGTCGCCGCCACCGCCCGATCAATGCGGTCGGCCAGGTCGGCCCGATCCAGGCTGTAGCGCAGCAGCAGACCGAGCGAGAGGATCATGGCCAGCGGGTTGGCGGAGTCGGTTCCGGCAATGTCGGGCGCCGATCCGTGGCAGGGTTCGTAGAGGGCGGCGCTCCCGTCGTTCAGCGAGGCCGAGGGCAGCATCCCCAGCGAGCCGGTCAGCTCGGCGGCCTGGTCGGAGAGGATGTCCCCGAACAGGTTGTCGGCGGCGATGACGTCAAACTGCTTCGGGTTGCTGACCAGCTGCATGGCGGCGTTGTCGACGTAGAGGTGCGAGAGTTCGATGTCGGGAAATTCCTCGGCGCCGATGCGCGTGAACACCTCGCGCCACAGCCTGGTGACTTCCAGCACATTGGCCTTGTCGATCGAGCACAGCCGCCCCGAGCGCCGCCGGGCCGCGGCAAAGGCAAAGCGGGCGATGCGCTCGATCTCGGCCTCGCTGTAGCGGCAGGTGTTGAAGGCGGTGCGCCCGCCGTCGGCGTCGGTCTGGAGCCCGCGCGGTTCGCCAAAGTAGATGCCGCCGGCGAGCTCCCGAACGATGAGCAGATTCAGCCCCTCGATGAATTCCGGCCTCAGCGATGAGGCCCCGATCAATTCGGGAAAGACTGTGGCCGGGCGCAGGTTGGCGAACAGATCCAGCCCGCTGCGCAGCTGCAGCAGCCCCTTTTCAGGGCGCTGATCGAGCGGCAGGTCGTCCCACTGCGGACCGCCGACAGCTCCCAGCAGCACGGCGTCGGCACGGTGCGCCGCCCGCAGTGCGGCCTCGCTCAGGGGCGCACCGCAGGCCTCGATGGAGGCTCCGCCGATGAGCCCGTGCTCGACCTCGACCTCAAGGCCGTGCTCCTCGATGAGCGCTTCGAGCACCCGCTCGGCGCCGGAGCAGACCTCGGCACCGATGCCGTCGCCGGGCAGGATCAGAATCCGCTTCACGGTGACGGCTCCCGGTCCTGAAGCGGGGCGAAAACCCAGGGCTCGGTGCTGCATCGGCGCTGCTCGCAGGCCTCGATGGCGCTGCGCTCCAGCAGGCTCAGACCGATGTCGTCCAGACCCTGCAGGAGTTTTTGCCGGGCAATGGGGTCGATGGCGAACTCGCGGGTGTCGCCGCCTGAGAGCTCCTCAATCAGGCAGCTCTGCAGGTCCACGCCCAGGCGGTGGCCGCCGGCCTCGCTGTGCTGCATCAGCTCCTGCACCACATCCTCGGGGAGCGCAATGGTCAGCAGCCCGTTGTTATTGGCGTTCTGGCGGAAGATGTCGCCAAAGCTGGCCGCGATGACCACGCGGATGCCGTAGTCCAGCAGCGCCCAGACCGCGTGCTCGCGGCTCGACCCGCAGCCGAAGTTGACCCCGGCGATGAGAATGCTGGCCTCGGCAAAGCCGGGGCGGTTGAGGATGAAGTCCGGGTTGATGGCGCGCTGCGTGTGGCGCTGGTCGCTGCGCCCCTCGTCGAGGTAGCGCCAGCTGTCAAACAGGTTGGCGCCAAAGCCGCTGCGCTCGATCGACTTGAGAAACTGCTTGGGGATGATCTGGTCGGTGTCGACGTGGTCCTGGCGCAGCGGTGCGGTCAGTCCCTCGTGTCGCTCAAAGGGCTGCATCAGGAGGCGCCCCCGAGTTCGCGCACGTCAACGAAGCGCCCGTGTATCGCGGCGGCTGCGGCCATCGCCGGGCTGACCAGGTGGGTGCGGCCGCCATAGCCCTGTCGCCCCTCGAAGTTGCGGTTGGAGGTCGAGGCGCAGCGATCCTGGGGCGCCAGCGAATCGGGGTTCATCCCCAGGCACATCGAGCAGCCGGGGGCGCGCCACTCAAACCCGGCCTCCGTGAACACCCGATCAAGGCCCTCGCTGCGCGCCTGGGCGTCCACGCTGCCCGAGCCCGGCACCACCATGGCCAGGTCGATGCCCTCGGCGACCCGGCTGCCCTGCACCACTTCGGCGGCCGTGCGCAGGTCCTCGATGCGGGCGTTGGTGCACGAGCCGATGAACACCTTGTTGGGGCGGATGTCGCTCAGGCGGGCGCCCGGCTTGAGATCCATGTACTCCAGCGCCCGCTCCTGGGTGGGGCTCTCTGGCTCGGGGATTGACTCATCGATGCCGCAGACCATCTCGGGCGAGGTGCCCCAGCTGACCTGGGGCGGCAGCGCCCCGACATCCAGCTCGACCGTCCGGTCAAAGTGTGCTCCCGCATCGGAGTGCAGCCCTTCCCAGTACTCCAGGGCGCGCTCCCAGCTCTCGCCCCTGGGGGCGAAGCGCCGGTGCTCGACGTAGTCGCGCGTGGTTGCATCAAAGGCCACCAGGCCGATGCGCGAGCCGGCCTCGATCGCCATGTTGCAGAGCGTCATGCGGGCCTCGATCGAGAGCGCCTCGACGGTCGGCCCGGCGAACTCCATGGCGTGGCCGCTGCCGCCCGCGGTTCCGATGCGGCGGATCAGGGCGAGGATCATGTCCTTGGCCGACACTCCGGCAGCCGGCGTCCCCGACAGATGCACCTGCAGGTTCTTGAGCCTGTTGTGCACCAGCGACTGGGTCGCCAATACGTGCTCGACTTCGGAGGTGCCTATTCCCTGAGCCAGTATCGCCAGCGCCCCGTGCGTCGAGGTGTGCGAATCGCCGCAGACCAGGCTCATGCCCGGCAGCGACAGCCCCAGCTCCGGGCCGATGATGTGGACGATGCCCTGCAGCTCGCTGTCGATCCCGTAGTGCAGGATGTCGTGGCGCGCGCAGTTCTCATCCAGGGTCTTGACCTGAATCAGGGCGCCGGCGTCGTCGATGCCGTCCAGCCCCCGGTCGCGGTCGGTGGTCGGGACGTTGTGATCGGCGGTGGCGACATTGGCGTCCCGGCGCCAGAGCGGGCGGCCGGCGGCGTGCAGACCGGCGAAGGCCTGCGGCGAGGTCACCTCGTGCAGCAGGTGGCGGTCGATGTAGATCAGCGAGCTGCCGTCGCTCCTCTCGCCGATCCAGTGGCTCTCGAAGAGCTTGTCGTAGAGCGTGCGGGGGCTGTTCATCGCCGCTCTCCGGAGAGCGGCGGCATGGGCGGGACGACATCGGCATTCTGGCCCCGCTGGCGCAGCAGCATGTCCATCAGCACCAGCGCCACCATGGCCTCGGCCACCGGCACCGCGCGGATGCCGACGCAGGGATCGTGCCGCCCCTGCACGCTGATCTCGACCGGCTCGCCCCCGGTGTTGAGCGTGCGCCCCGGGGTGCGAATGCTCGAGGTCGGCTTCAGGGCAATGCGGGCCACGATCGGCTGGCCGCTGCTGATCCCGCCCAGCGTCCCGCCCGCCGTATTGCCCTGGAAGCCCTCGGTGCCGATTTCATCCCGGTACTCGCTGCCGCGCATCGACGCCGCCCTGAACCCCTCGCCGATCTCGACCGCCTTGACCGCGTTGATGCCCATCAGCGCTGCCGCCAGCGCTGCATCGAGCTTGTCAAACACGGGTTCGCCGAGCCCGACCGGCGCCCCCAGCGCCTCGATCTCAACCAGCGCGCCCACCGAGTCGCCGGCATCGCGCAATTCGGCCAGCCGGCCGCGCAGCTCGTCGAGCCGCCCAGGGTCGGCTGAAAAAAACTCGTTCTGATTGACGGCGCCCCAGTCGGGGGCATCCAGTGACAGCCCGCCGAAGCCGGCCAGGCGCGCCCGGACTTCGACGCCGCAGCGCTCGGCCAGGTATTTGCGCGCCACAGCGCCGGCTGCGACCCGCATGACCGTCTCGCGCGCCGAGGCCCGCCCGCCGCCCCGATAGTCGCGCCGGCCGTACTTCTGCAGGTAGGTGTAGTCGGCGTGCGAGGGGCGGATTTTGTCGCGCACCTCGCTGTAGTCGCCGCTGCGCTGATCCTGATTGGCGATCCACAGGCCGATGGGCGTGCCCGTGGTCGCCCCCTCAAAGACCCCCGAGCGAATTTCAACCTGGTCGGCCTCATTGCGCGGGCTGGTCGCCTCGGAGCGACCCGGGCGGCGCCGGTCGAGATCCGGCTGGATGTCGGCCTCGCTCAGCGTGAGTCCCGGCGGGCAGCCGTCGATGATGCAGCCCATGCCGACACCGTGGCTCTCGCCGAAAGTCGTCACCCGGAACAGCCGACCAAACGTGTTTCCCGACATGTTTTCGCCCTGCCGGATGGCCAAAAACGGCGCGCATTATTCCACAGCGGGGCTTGCGGACAGGGTTGGGGGCTGCGCTTATACTGCCGCCCGCCCGGGCCGGGAGAAGGGATGATGAAGGCCATTTTTTGGGATTTCGGCGGGGTCGTCACCTCCAGCCCCTTTGAGGCCTTCAACCGCTACGAGGCCGAACACGGACTGCCCAGGGACTTCATCCGCTCGGTCAATGCCACCCGCCCCGAAAACAATGCCTGGGCGCTGCTCGAGCGCAGCGACATCGGGCTGGAGGATTTTGACCTGAAATTCGCCGAGGAGAGCGAAGCCCTCGGCCATCGGGTTCCCGGGTCCGACGTGCTGGGGCTGCTCTCCGGCGATCTGCGCCCCAGAATGGTGCGCACGCTGCGGGCGCTGAAAACTCGCTTCTACCTGGCCTGCCTGACCAACAACGTCAGGAGCGGCGAAGGCCCCGGCATGCAGACCCGGCCCGAAAAAGCCCGCGCCGTGGCCGAGGTCATGGCCCTGTTTGAGTTCGTCCAGGAATCCAGCCAGGTCGGCATCCGCAAGCCGGAGCCCGAGTTCTACCGGATGGCCTCTGAGCGCTCCGGCATTGCCCCCGAGGAGACCGTCTATCTCGACGATCTGGGCATCAACCTCAAACCCGCCCGCGCCCTGGGCATGACCACGATCAAGGTCGTCGACCCCGACCAGGCGCTGGACGAACTCAACCGGGTGATTGGCGGCGGGGTGCCGGACTGACAGCCTCGGGTCGGAACACTTCCAGCTCTTTACATCGGCCCTGCTGAACCGACACTCGGCCAAACTCGCCGGCGACAGCCCCCCGAGCGGGATTCGAACCCCCAGCCCATACCTCGGGCGGCATTTCAGGGCGGCATCCCCCTCGCAGCAGACAGGTGACGCAGGCCTGCAAGATCATGCAAGACCGCAAAGCCGGTGCGGCAATGTTGCGATGTATTTCGGTGGGACACAGTGACCAGCGCCGCCTCAGACCAGAGAACAAGCGAGTTCAGCCTATTGACGGGCATTTGATCGGCGGGGCTGCAGGCCAGAGCGCAAGCGGCCTGCGGCTATTGACGGGGTATTGATTGGCCGGCTCTTGTCGGATTGCGGCACTTGTGATTTCGGTTGTTTCAAAAAGGACTTGCAGACCCCAATGCACAACTCATTTCTGATTCCCATATTGGGGTGGGGTTGCCTGGACTTCTTCTTGGCCATCACTTACCCCTTTTCATTGGCTGGCCTGATCCAGGCTGCGGTCTGGGCTCCAGCCCTTCCGTGTGCATCGGAGCGGGCGGCTCTGTCTAGTAGCGCTTCTGGAGTTCGACGGCGAGGCGGGAGCGGGTCTCGCCGGGGCGGGCGATGTGGCGCTCGCTGAAGAGACTCAGCTGCAGGGCGTCGCTGTTCGAGAACCGCACCCCGGCGACCTGGCTGATCGAGCCATAGTCCCCGCTGGTGAGGCGATACTCGGAATAGGGTGTCAGCATCCCGCCGAAGGCTCTAAGGCC
>MEIF01000044.1 GCA_001750645.1 Gammaproteobacteria bacterium AqS3 | reverse complement strand
GCAACCGCCACGGAGCCGGCAGTGATGCCGGTGCCGGTCAGGCTGACCGTCGCACTGCCGTCGTCGGCGTCAGCGTCCTGCCCCGCCGTCACCGTCACGGTCTGGGCGGTTTCCCAGTTGGAAGTGCTGAAGTCCAGCGAGGCCGGGCTGAGCGTGGCGTCAGGGTTGCTCGAGGCCAGGCTGACCGTGCGGTTGGTGCCCGGCCTCTCCGCCAGCCGCACCGTGAAGCTGCCGCTGCCGCCCTCGTCGACCTGAATCGAATCCGCCGACAGCAGCACCCCGACATCAGCGTCATCATCAGTCACCAAAACCTGCACCGACATCGTGCCCACCCCAACACCGGAAAGGGTGAGCATTCCGGATTCATCGTCCTGATCGTCATCCTCGCCCGCTCTGACCGTAACGGTCTGTGCCAGGTTCCAATTGGATGCGGAAAAGTCCAGGGAGGAGACGCTGAACGTGATGTCGCTGTTGTCCGATGCCAGTTTCACGCTCCGCGGGTTGCTGGGCTCTGCATCCAGCTGAACTTCCAGCAGTGCAACATCCCCCTCGTCCACCTCAAGAGAAGTGACCGACAGCGTCAGCCCGACATCCACGTCGTCCTCGCGCACCGCAACCTCAACGGAGGCCGGCTTTATGCCGACACCGGAGAGGCTGATCACCGATGAGCCATTCTCATAGTCGTCGTCATGCTCGGCCGTGATTGTCACCGTTTGGGCGGTGTTCCAGCCATCCATTTCGAAATTCAGCGAGGCTGGACTGGGCGTCACACCGGGATTGCTTGAAACCAGCGTCACCGTCCTGGCGGTGCCGGGCCGTTCGGACAACTGCACTGTGAAAGTACCCTCGCCGCCCTCAACCACCTGGACCGAAGTCGCCGACAGCGTCAGCCCGACATCCACATCATCATCGAGCACCGTCACCTCGACCGAGGATGCCGTCAGCCCCGAACCGGTCAGGTTGATCGTCGCGCTGTCGGCATCCTTGTCGCCGTCCTGGCCCGCCGTGACCGTCACCGTTTGGGCAGTCTCCCAGCCATCCACGGTGAAGTCCAGCGATTCCGGGCTGATCGTCACATCGGCGTCGCTCGATGCCAGCTTGACCGTCCGGGTATTGCCCGGCAGCTTGGCCAGCTGGACGGTGAAAGTCCCTGTGCGCCCCTCGGTCACGCGAAGCGAATCAGCCGACAAAATCAGCTTGACATCGGCATCTTCATCGTCGGCAACCGAAACCTCCACTCTGCTGGAGTCGACGACAGCGCTATTGGCATTGGCATCCTCAATGCTGATGGTCGCACCGTCATTCCCCCTGTCACTGTCCTGCCCGGCCGTGACCGTCACCGTCTGGAGCACGTTCCAGTTGCCCTGGACTGCCCCGCCGCTGCCGTCACCCTGATTGTCTGAGCCTTGGGTAAAGTCCAGTGAGGCAGGGCTGACCGTGACATCGGAGTTGTCCGAGGTCAGATTGAGCGTCACGTCGCGACCGGGGCGATCAAACAATTTGATCTGAAAGGTCCGCGTGTCACCCTCTTGCATGGCCAGGGAGACCTGAGTCAGGAATACCCCGACATCGTCATCCTGAACCGAAACAGCCAGCGTGACGGGCTGGATGTTGGCGCCGGTCATGCTGATCTGCGCGGTCTCGTTTTCCAGATCCGCATCATCTTTTGCCGTGATCCTCACTGTCTGGGTGGTGTCCCAGTCATCGGCGGTGAAGGTCAGCTCTGTTTTGTTGAGCGTGACATCGGTGTTGTCCGACATCAGGGTGACCGTCCGCTCATTGGTCGGCCGTGCCTTCAATTTGACGGTAAAGTCATGCGTCGCCTGCTCGTCCATCTGGATGGACAGGCTTGCAGCGGGAATGACCAGCTCGCTGACTTGGGTATCCTCATCGTCTGCCACGGAAACCGACACCGAGCCGTCGGTTATCCGAGCACCTTCAAGACCGATCATCGCGGTATCGGTCAGGCTGTCGGGGTCGTGAATCGCGCGGATCACCACGGACTGGGGAGTGTTCCAGTTTCCGGGGGTGAAGGCCAGCGAGGCAGGGCTGAACGTGACATCGTCGTTGTCCGAGGTCAGGGCAATGCTTCGGGCATTTCCAGGGGTGGCGCGCAGCCTGACGGAGAATTCCCCGGATTCGCCCTCGTTGAGCGCCAGCGAAGTCAACGACAGAACCAGCCCGATATCGGTGTCCTCATCGTCGAGCCACTGAAATTCCACCGAATCACTGGTCACACCGTCACCGGTGATGTCGATGATCGCACCCTCGTCAACCTTGTCGGCATCCTGCCCCACAGTGATGGCCACACGCTGTCCGGTGTCCCAGTTGGATGGAGTGAATGTCAGCGTGTTCTGGTTGCCCGCTGTGCCGGTGTCGGTGTCGATGATGACATCGGAGTTGTTGCGTGAAACCAATTCGATCTCGCGATCCTTGCCGGGCTGCTCGTCCAGTTCGACAGATAAGTACCAAGTGTCCCCCTCCGTGATTGAGGTTGGGATGGCTGACAGGGTCAGTCCGACATCGTTGTCGTCGTCGTCGATGACCACAAACTCCACCGAGGCATCTGCGATGCCAACGCCGCTGTAGTTCAGCGTCACTGTTTCATCGTTCTTGTCGGTGTCCTCGGCAGCGGTGACCCTCACCGTCCTGAAGCCATCCCAGTTGGACGAGTTGAAGGTCATGGTGGCTGGGCTGATCGTGATGTCAGGGTTGCTCTCCTGCAATGACAGACTGACTGTCCGTTCATTGGCAGGGCGTGATTCAAGCCTCACCCAGAAAACATCTCTGCTTCCCTCATCAATTTCGGAGATGGCGGAGTCAAACTCCAGACCGATTGCGTCATAGGCCGCAACATTGATGAATTCCGACGCAACGCGCCCTCCTGACGCAACGCGCCCGCCTCTTAAAGCGATCGCATACAACTGGTCGATTGAGTCGCTGTCGGAAACATGCTCGACTGTTACTGTCTGAGCGGTATTCCAGTTGCTCGGCGTGAATTCCAGATCCAACGTCTGTCTGGCGCTCACGGAGGATGTGCCGAAGCGAAGCGGAGCATTAGCTTCAGAGTCTCTCCAAGTGCTTACGTAAACTGTCCGATTATTTGCGGGCTGTGCACCCAACCTGACGGTGAAGGTCGCATCGGAAAGCTCGCCCACGGTCAGCGATGAAGGTGACACAGTCAGCGCGACAGTGCTGTCGTCGTCATCCGTGACCGAAACCGGTATTGTTCTGGATGTCACCCCGGTACCGCTCAGGGTAATCGTTGCAGTTTCATCCAATTTGTCCGGGTCATTGTTCGCGGTAACCCTCACGTTCTGGATCGTGCTGTAGTTGGACGGGGTGAAGGTCAGCGTGGCAGGGCTGATCGTGATGTCGGAGTTGTCCGATGCCACGCTGATTGTCCGGTTGTTTCCGGGGACGGTGTTCAGCCGCACGGTGAAAGTCCCCAATTCAGATTCATGGATCTCCAGCGATGTCTTTGACAGGGTTAGCCCGACATTGCTGTCATCGTCGTCGTCAATGCTGACGCTTACCGAACTGGATGTTAGGTTGGTGCCGCTCAGGGTGATCGTCGCAGTATCGTCATTGGAGTCGCTGTCCTGCTCTGCCGTAACTCTCACGGTCTGGAGGGTGTTCCAGTTGTCCTTAGTGAAGGTCAGCGTGTTTTGGTTGCCCGCCTCGTTGGGATTGGTGTCGTCAATCGTGAGATCGGAGTTGTTTGAACTCAGTGTCACCGTCCGGCTTTCGTGAAGTATCCGATCTATCAGCTGAACTTGAAAGGTGGCGGTGCCGCCCTCGGTCAGATTCAGCTGACTTGATGACAGGGCCATTCTGGTGTTGTTGTTGATGACCTGAACAGTTGGGCGAGCGCTATCAGCAAGATAAGCCGTTGAGGAACCCCAATTACCGTATAGGGAAATCGTTGCCGAATAGTCAAACGTATAGGCGTTGGCAGCACTGACTGTCACAGTCTTGCTCGTACCCCCGCCAGCGAAAAAGGTAATTTCGTTAGGACTGACCGTGACATTAGAGTTGCTTGTATCCAGAGTAACCGTCGAATTTCGAATCGGCGTCCTATCCAGACTGATGGTGAAGGTTGATGATCCCCCCTCGGTCACTTTTAAAGTTTTGTCACTATTTCCAGTTGCGACAGACAAAGTCCTGTCGTCATCTAGCACACCGATTTTTACATGTGTGTCATAGAGAACCAACGGACCTCTAGCACTACTTAGATCTCTATTTGCGCTATCGTCTCCAGAGAACGTGACGACACATTTTTTATTAGCACCAGTTTCATCTATGCTGTCAGCATCAGACTTGGCTCTGAACCTTACAGACTGAAGAGTGCTCCAGTTGCCTGTGTTGAATTGAGTGCTGTTTTTATAATCAAAATCAATACAAGATGTATCGGGAAACCGGACTGTTACCGTCTCCTGGGGGGCATGAGACAGTTTGAAATACAAAGTGCTTGTAAGGTTTCCTTCGGTGGCACCTGGCTCGTTTACTTGCCGTGAAAGTGATGGCGTCGTAAGCTCCACCCGTGGTGCATCGTTGTCTCTGACGTAAAAAAGTCTTTTTACTGGGGCTTGGCCGCTGTCTCCGTCGACCCAAATATGCAGAGTTCCGACATCGTTAATATGGTCTCCATCATCTACCCCGGTTACAGAGACAGTCTGAGGGGTGTTCCAATTGTTGATGGTGAAGTCAAGAGATCCGGTGACTACATAGACGCCTCTCTCTGCAAATCTGAGACTTCCCCCGCCAGTTGAACGGAGCAAAATCCTGCCGCCTCTAGTCGGTTGCTGAGATAGACGAACCGTGATAGACAGTTCATTTTGCTCACGAAATACCAAGTGACCTGAGTCCAGAGGAACTGCGCTTCCCCAATTAACCGTGATCCCGCAATCTATCGGCTCACACGTACGCCCCTGAACCGGCGCTGAAAATGCCGCCCCCAGCAGCAGGACGCCACCGATCAGCAGCAGGTGCTGCCACTGTTGGGCGAAGCTTTCGTACCGAAAAGCATCAGCCTTCCGGTTCTTTCTAAAGTCCATAAACATAATTTTTACCTCCAATTAAATGTCACTAATAAAACCCTCGCCGTCCCAAAGGGGGGGACGACGAGGGAGTGTCTTCAGAGCTAGAACAGCCTCTGAATTTCAACCGCCAATTTAGAGCGCGCCAAACCTTTCCCGAAGATCTGCTTCTCGTTCAGCAGTCGCAGTTCCAGCAGGTCATCATCGCTGAACTTCAGCCCAACAACCTGCCTAGTCGAACCATGCTCCCCGCTGATGGAGTCGTACTCGGAATACGGTGTCAGCAGTCCGCCCAGCGCCCGCAATCCATAGGCGAAGTTGGCCGCCATGCCCCGCGCTTGATGCCTAGGATGGCGGCTTCGCAACTCGACCTCATTCAGCTGGAGAGAACCCTTGTGATTCAGCACGTCATCTTCGGGAATGCCCCAGCTGGGTCCGATGGCAAAACTCATGCCCTCACCACCGGTTCGCGAATTCAGTCGAAATTCAACCCCCACACCCCAATCGCTAAGATCTTCGGCACTGTGCATGGCCAGCATGCGCAGGGTGACATCAACGCTGAAGCGCTCACCGGACGAGCGAATCTGTAGTCCGCTGGTCACCTCGATGCCTGTTCCCACAGCACCGTCGCCAGCATCATGTCGCAGCAGTGCCCCGATCTCTGGAACGACCCTCCAGGAATCGCCAAAACCATCGTGAATAAGCTCCATTCCACCTCGGAGCCTTGTGCTGTCAACGCTCAGTCCGCCGAGGGCGGGAAGAAGCGAGTCATCGGCATCCAGCATGCTGAAGCCCAAATCGCCCGACCACGACAGTGTGCTGCTGCCCAACTCGGCCATCGGCCAGCTCCCGCTCACTGACAGCAGCTGCATCGAGAGATCTACAGTCCCCTCAAGCTTGTTGGTCTGGGTTACAGTTGCCTCGCCACTGCCAATACCCAACATTAGATGCCCCGTCGCTCCGTTGTCGCCCGTGACCTCAAGGTAGGGCAGCACCGTCGTCATGTCGGTCTCGATGCTTCCGCTCGGCTGGCCCAGTGCGTAGTCGGCATCCGCGCTGTTCGATCCATACGCCAGGCCGTACAGCAACCCTCCTTCCGTGACCTTGTCAGCACCCAGCCAGAAGCCTCCCTGCGAACCTTCAAACTCGGAGTCATCGTCGCCAGCTCCAGAGAACTCACGGGTGTCAAGACGCCCCCAGATCGACCAGCCCTGCCCGCTGCCAGCTGGGTTTAGGGCGTAGCTGAAACTGCTTGCCAAGGCCGCCGAGTTGCCTCTTCCGACCGGGCGAACCTTGTAGCGGACAGGAAGTCCATCCTCCAGCGGCATCCCTCCGAGCCAGTCAACACTCTGACGCTCAGCACCGAAGCGGCCTTCAGCAAAGCGGGACTGCGGGGTGACATCCTGCCCACCTGCACGGCTGGCGAAGCCAGAGACGATGTCGCCCATGAGCGAGCGGTCTAGGGCAATATGCTGCCCAGCCACCACCGCTCCGCGCACGCCCCTGGCAGAGTCATTCAGCCTCTGCCCTACGACCTCTTGAGCCGAGGAAATCAGACCGCTGGCAATCTCGGCCAGCAGTAATTTGACAATCTCTCGCTCTTGGTTGAGCACCCCACCGACAGCACCATCATCATCGATCACCGTCACAGTGACCGATTTGGCTTTCAGGCCGATGCTGCTCAGGGTGATCTTGCCGGTTTCATTGACTGCATCATTGTCACGACGTGCAGTGACCGTCACGGTTTGGGCAATGTTCCAATTTGATTCCGTAAACGTTAGGGCAGTCTGAAAAGACTTGCCAAATGAGATGCCAGAGAAGCCATAGGGCGAATCCAATACAACGGTCCGAGCTTCTGAAGGCCGGTCGGTCAGACGAACAGTAAAGGTGCCTTCGCCGCCTTCGGCCACGGTCAGCGACGGACTTGACAAAATTATTCCCTCCGTCCCTTTATCACCATCTATTAGCAGCAGGTCTAAACCACGTGTACGCACGCCAGAACCGGAGACGATAATCCGGGCTGAATCGTGGTCTTGGTTCTCATCTTTAACCGTGCCAACCCTAACGGTCTGAGGAATGCTCCAGTTGGATGCGGTAAAAGTCAACGATCCCGGGTTAATCACGACATCTGTGTTGTCCGATGAAAGGGTGACCGTCTCATCAGATTGCGGCCTTGTTACCAGCCGGACCGCCAGATCCACCATTTCGCCCTCAATAATTTCTTGATATCCAAACGATGTCATTAATCTAATGCCGCTATTGGCATCGTCATCCAACACTTCAAAATCCATCTCTTGGGCAATCACGCCAGCACCCGACATAGTTACGGTTGGAGACAAGTCATAAAAGAAATCATCATCTGACGCTCTGACTGTCACTGTTTGTGGGGCATTCCAGTTGGATTCTGTGAAAGTCAGTGAAACCGGATCAAGCGTCACACTATCGCGGTCTGATATCAGGGCGACAGTCCGACTGCCGCTCGGTCGTTCAGCCAGCCAGACAGTGAAGGTGCTCATTCCACCCTCTGCCAAATAGGGGCCGTCTGCGGGGTCGGACGTGATCAATTCTATGGAGCCGCCGACAAAATCGTTATCAATCACAGAAATTTGTATAAGTTCGCTCTCCCTGCCTTGTGCGTCCAACCGAATGTCCACAATTTCATTGATCATGTTGTTGTCATCTTCAGGTGCGCTGACCATCACCATTTGGGGGGTATTCCAGTTGGAGTCGTTGAAGGTCAACGTCAACCTTTCCTCCTCGTTGATCATGACAACATCTTCGTTAGAGCTTTCCAGCGTTACAGAGGCTGTTCCTCCCGCCGGTGCTGCAGTCAGCCGAACGGTAAATGTCTGGCTGCCGCCCTCATTTACGGTTAGCGAATTACTCGAAACCTTCAAGCCCCCAGATTCGTCATCAAGCACTTCAAAAGAAGTTAATTGGCCAATCACTCCGGCACCTGAAATAACAATGCGTCCCCCCTCGTCTAGCGAGTCATCATCTTCAGGTGCTCTAACCGTCACCATTTGGGGGGTATTCCAGGTTGATTCAGTGAACGTCAGGGAAGCCGGATTGGGCGTGAGGTAATTAGCTGAGAGCCTATGTAACGATGACAGATTAACAGTCCGACTGCCGCTTGGCTGTTCTGACAGCCTGACGGTGAAAGTTCGGGATCCCCCTTCCGCCAAAATCTGGCGCCTGAACATGGGCGCAACGATGCTGACAGAACTGCTAGAAAATTCGTTATCAATTGCAACCGCCTCAATGCCGAAAACACGATAAGATAGATGAAGATCGTCACGATCTTCATCTATGTAGATATATATACGTCCAACTTCATTGACGTTGCCGTCATCTTGAGGTGTACCGACCGTCACCGTTCGGGGAGTATTCCAGTTTGATTGGTCAAACGTAAGGCTGCTCTGACTACCCGCTCTGCTGGAATCGGCATCGACCGAAAAGATGGAGCTGCTAGAAAATGAAATATCCCGCTCTCTAGTTGGCTCTTTGGCCATCTGAACGGTGAAAGTCGTGCTGCCCCCCTCGGGAACTTCCAGATATGTTTTCGAAACCACCAACGCCTGCCCCCACGCCGACGCCGAAAACGCCACCCCCAGCAGCAGCACGCCGGCGAGCAGCAGCAGGTGCTGCCACTGTTGGGCGAGAAGGTTTTGTGGTTGAGTTGCTGCCCGGCTGTCGGGCTTTAGCTGCTGAGGATCAGCGCAAAATCTTGGAGGGGGGGGGGTAATTGCCTATCTGTTCAGATTTGCCAGAGCCAGAGGATTTGCCTGAAAAAATCCCGCTTTTTTGACCCTCCATGCGGTGGTTGATGAGTGTCCAAAAACGGTTGAGTCGAGTTGATTTTGGTTGGCAATTCATGGTTTCCCTCCCTGCTGCCTCTTGCTTAAAGCGGCGGACTGTATCACACGGAAAAATCAACCCCATTCCAAACCCACGCCCAAAGCTTTTACCCCCCCCCAGCATTTTTTGTAATTCCAGGACGGTTCCACCACCCCGATCACAGTGTTTTAGCGGTCTGCAGGGACGATCCGGGATTTCCCCCGCACACCCGCCGACCGCCTTCCAAGATGCGTCATCACCGCCGACACCCCGATGGATGGCCGGCTGATCTGATGCCGGCCGATGCGTTTCATCAGTCCAGCTGCATGCGCAGCGGGCAGTGATCTGAGCCCAGCTGGGTGTTGAGATATTCGATCTCGCCGACGGCGTTGAGCTCGTCCGAATCCATCACAAAGTAGTCAATGCGCCAGCCGATGTTGCGATCGCGCGCCCGGCTCTGCATGTCCCAGTAGGAGTAGACCTCGGTCACCCCGGGGTTGCGCGCGCGCCAGCAGTCGACCCAGCCGTCGGCGTGCAGGCGGTCCATCCAGGCCCGCTCATCCGGGTGAAAGCCGATCTTGCCGTCGTTCGGCCCCGGCCTGGCCAGGTCGATCTCGGTGTGGGCGACGTTGAGATCACCCCCCAGCACCACCCGCGCGCCACCCGCGCGCAGGCGGTTGATGTGGGCGTGGATGGCGTCGTAGAACTCGAGCTTCTGCTGCCAGGCCAGCTCGCTCTTGCCGCCGTTGGGAAAGTAGATGCAGAGCAGCGAGTGGCCGCGCCCGCCCCGCTGAAAGTCGAGCTGCAGCACGCGCCCCTCATCGGCATTGGGCAGCTTTTTGATGTCGGCCGAGTTGCAGAACTGCACGCCCTCAAGCCCGTCGGCGAAGGACTTGTCGAGCCATATTCCGGTGCCCGAATAGCCCTTCTTCTCGGCGCTGTGATACTCCTGGAAAAAACCCTCGTGCTCGGTCAGAAACGCGCTGAACTGATCGCGGTTGCCCTTGATCTCCTGCAGCATCAGCACATCGGGGCGCTCGGCCTCGACGAGGGTCTGCAACTCACCCTTGCGCTCGATCGCTCGGATGCCGTTGACGTTCCAGGTGATGATTTTCATGGCGGCGATTATAGGCGCGGCACCGAGCCCCCCTGACAGTCCCGGCAAGCCCGTTCAGCCATAGTGTTTGGCATCGTATTCGGCGATGGCGTCGAGGAAGGCCTTCAGAAACCCCGGCGGCAGATAGAAGGCCGTCTTGGGCACCTGGGCACCGTAAATCCGGAACCGCACCCCCGATGACTGCAGCGCCTCCAGCGCCTCTGCGGGCAGCACAAAGCTCGCCCCGCCGATCGCCCAGACGGTCTGGTCGTAGGTCGTCCTCGACCTGGAGTAGGAGACCTGGGTGCCGCGAACCGCCCGGGACACCCCGCCGGAAACCGAATCCGCCGTGGCCTGGCGCATGATTTCGGGGGCGGCCGGAATCGCCTCAATCTCGATGATCTCATCGCCGGCGGCCAGCAGCACCCTGCTGCCCTGCAGCGGCTTGCCCCGCAGGTCGACGTGGTTGAAGCGCAGCACGACCTTGTAATCGGCCTGCCCCTCGTGGCGCAGGGCGATCAGCTGAAAGCCCTCGCCCCACGCCTTCTGCGCCTGGGCCTTCTGCCCCTTGGTCGACACGCCGGTCACCCCGGTCGTGACCTTTCCGAACCTCGAAAAGAACTTCCTGCCCTTGCCCGAAATCGTGCAGATATCCGTGCGGTACTCCCTGATGCGGGCGAAGGTGTCGTTGTCGTGCCACTCCAGCCCCTTCTTCATCGACTTCCTGAAGCCCGACAGAAACCGCCTCTTGTTGCCGCGATAGTTTTTGAATTTGCGCGCGTAGCAGGCCTCGTACCAGACCCCGTCATCCAGCTGCACCCGCTTGGCCTGCACCGGCGGGGACGGCAGCAGCACGGCGAAAATCAGGGCGGCAAGCACCCCGGCAAAACCCAGAAAACTCAAGAAATACCGGGCGCTGCTGATCGGGCTGTTCACTGGTTTTCGACCCCGTGCAGCGGCGATTTTGCGGCGGCGTATCTTATCGCAGGGCGAGTTCAGACCATTGCTCATATAATCCGCACCGCCAGCAGGTCAGGCCGCCCCACACCAGCAATCGCCCTGCCGCTGGCCTTCTTGATCAGGTCCGGCTATCTCGTCACCACATCATTCAAGATCAAATACGAATTAATGGACGACTGGGGCTATGGGCCTGTCGTCCTGGACATGGACGATGCGATGATGCTGTTTTTCGGGCTGTTCGCCTGGTTCGTCTACCGCAATGTGCGGGGTCTGCTGCTCTGGGCAAAACACAGGCCCGTGCCGGCCTGTGATTTCAATGATTAGGTGGATTATTCATTCTGCTCGGGCTGCGAATAATTGCTCGCATCAAATTTGGCGATGGCGTCCAGGAACGCCCGCAGAAATTCCGGAGGCAGATAAAACGCTGTCTTGGGCACGTTCTCTCCGTAAATTCTGAACTTCACCCCCGATGTCTGAAAAAATTTCATGTTTTCCGACGGCAGCGTAAAGCTGGCGCCGCCGATTGCCCACACGGTCTCCTTATAAGTTGTTTTGGACTGGGAAAGGCCGGCGGACAGCATCTCAACCTTGGACTCATCGACCGTGCCCTCCCGCTTGGTCTCGAACTCTGCCGAAATGACCTCAACCTCGACGGAATCGCCCGCATGGCTGGTGAGCAGCTGGCCGTTGCTGCCCTGAAGCGGATTGCCCTCCGGATCAACGTAGTGAAAGTGCAGTTCGATCGTGTAGGCATTCTCCTCCTGGTTGTACAGGGCGATCAATTGAAAACCGTCGCCCCAGACCTTGTCCTCGGCCGCCTCCTGCCCCTCGCCAAAGAAGCCGGTCACCCAGGCGATGAAATCCCACAGGATGGAAAAAAACTTCTCGCCCCCGCCCGCGATCGTGCAGACATCCGTGCGGTATTCTCGGGTGCCTGCAAAAGAGTCGCTGTCGTGCCATTCATGACCCTTCTTCAGAGAGTTTTTGAAATTGCTCCTGAATCGATCTATATTTTTTTGATAATCCCTGTATTTATTCCCGTAGCAGGCCTCATACCACTCGCCGTCCAGCTCGACGCGCTTGGCCTGCACCGGCAGATGCAGCAGGCAGGCGAAAACCAAAATGCCCAAGGCGCCCGCCCTCAGATATGAAAATAAAATCCCGATGTTTTTATTTTTCGTGCTTCTTCTCGTGGTTCTTGTCATTATTTGAATTCCCCCTGTCCCCGATGCCCCCGATGCCCCCGATCTCAAAAAAATAAATAACAAATATGAAATGGCGGCGGCGCTTGTTTGGTATGCACCACATTGACGGTGCGGGATTGTATACTCGCCGCCGCTGGCAGGGAACCCTATCCCTCATCGATTAGAAGAATGAATCAGCCTGCTCCGCCCACCCCGCCCCAGTCGTCCCCGGTCATCGACCTGATCCAGAACTTCAATGCGTCGAGGACTGTGCTGGCGGTTTACATCCTCTACCTGTTCGCAATGCCCCTCGTCGTCCCCATGATCGTGGGCGTCGGCATCGCCTACCTGCGCTCGCACAGTGAATCAGAGGACTGGATGCACAGCCACCATCGCTGGCAGATCCGCACGTTCTGGTACTTCTCCGCCTGTTTCCTTGCGGCTTCGGTGCTCACCTTCGCCATCCTGATCTCGGGGACCTATGTTTTGGGATCGGGACCGCCAACGATGAATGCCGCCATGCAGTGGCTGGCGTCCATGACAACGCCGGAGGAATACATTGCCGCCAGCACAGCGTGGCTGATTTTCCTGGCGCCGATCACCTGGTTCTTCTACCGCAATGCGCGCGGCCTGCTGCTCTGGATCAAGCAGAAGCCGGTGCCCGGTTTCAAACCCGATGAGCAGCCGGGTGAGGCAGCGACGCAGACCAGCCCGGATAAAGAAGCGGAAAACCCAGACGGCTGAAGGCCGCCCAAACACCCCTCTCATACAATGCCCCCAGCCAGGCACTCAAGGCGCCCCCCGCACAATGGATCAACCCGCCCCGCCGCCCCCTCATCAGCCCGCCACAGCAGCCCCGCAGCCGGCCGAAAACTCCTCCGAATCGCAGATGGTGATGGTGGTCTATGTTCTCTATCTGGTCGGGCTGGCCATTGGCATCACCTCGATCATCGGCGTCATCCTCGCCCACCTGCGCATGCGGGACTCGACGGGCTGGATGCACAGCCACTACCGCTGGCAGATCCGCACGTTCTGGTTTGCCCTGCTGTGGAGCGTCATCGGCCTGGCGCTGGCCGCCGTCCTCGTCGGCGTGCCCATACTGATAGGCGTGTGCATCTGGATCATCTACCGCTGCGTGCGGGGACTGATGCTCTGGTCGGATCAGAAGCCGACGCCGATCGGCGACGCCTAGACCCGCCCCAGCCCCCAGACCGCCCCAACCCCCGCTAAGCGGCGGCCTCCAGGTCGGCCCTGGCCCGGGCAATCCGCCGATCCCAGAGCGGCCCGATGAACCCGAACAGCTGAATATCGCGGGTCCAATCCGCCAACCGGTCGGGCTGGTGCGCACCGACCCACTCCAGCACCGCCGCCCGAAACTGCCCGAACTCCTCGGCGATGTCGCCGCAGGCCAGCACGGTGTTGGGATCGGCGGCGTCACCCCGCACCAGCCCCGCCAGCCGGGTGCGCATCGCCCCGGCGCGCTCTTGCATCTCGCCGCTGCCGAGCCGCTCGCCCAGCCCCTCGACGCAGCTGCTCAGGGCGGCGGCACACGCCACCGTCTCGGCGACGCCGAACGGCCGGATCAGGCTGTCGTAGTCGCCGGGAATGCGCGCCGCGGCATCGACGAAACTGCCCTTGACCTCGATGCCGCCCTGCCCCAGACGCGGCATGATCCGCACCTGGTCGTAGATCTGCACGCTGACCTCGATCGCCTCCAGCTGCAGCAGAAACACGCCGATGTCGAGCCGCCCGTCGGCGCCCTGCCCGCAGACTGCGGTAACAAGAACCTGGGTACACAGCTGCGGCGCCGTGATGAACCCCTTGGACCCGTGCAGTGTCCAGCCGTTGACGCCCTCCAGGGCGCGAAAGCTGAGCTGCTTGATGCTGGTCATGCCCTTTTCGGAGTGGCACAGCGCCAGCGGCCCCGATGGCAGCCTGGCAAACCGCTGCCGCAGTGCGACCTGATAGCCGTAGTAAAAGGCGTGATCGAGCCACTCGCAATTGCGCGCGGCCTCGAGGCCGGCGGCGATGGGATCATCAAAACCGTGCAGATCCAGCGGGCCGGGCGGCTGTGCCAGAATCGCATCAATGCGTTCGGGTTTTTGCGTCATGGTGGTTGCAAAGGCGGTGCAAGTTGTAGAATCATACAGACGCACGCCTAAGACCGGGCGATCCTTGAGCAACACCAACAACCGTGTCAGCGCCACGTCGGCGGATTCTCCGCCCTCCCATTCCTGGGAGCCGACCGTGATCAACCCCGACGGAGACTGGCGCGGCATTCTGGTTTGCGACCACGCCAGCAACCGCATCCCGCCCGAGTACGACAACCTCGGGCTCGACCCCGAACTTCTCTCCGCCCACATCGCCAGCGACCTCGGTGCGGGCGAGCTGACCCTGGCGCTGTCCGAGCGGCTCAACGCCCCGGCGGTGCTGTCGCCGGTCTCCCGCCTGGTGGTCGACTGCAACCGCTCCGCCAGTGAAAGCGGCCTGATCCTCGAAGAGTCCGACGGCATCCCCATCCCCGGCAACGTCGCTCTGCGCCCCGACCTCGCCAAGGACCGCTTCAAGCGCTGGCACATGCCCTACCACAACTGCATCGCCAAGACGCTCAGGCAGCAGCGCCGGCGCAACGCCTGGGCCTGCTTCATCGCCATCCACTCGTTCACGCCCACGCTGATGTCGGACGGCAGCGAGGAGGAGCGCCCCTGGCACGTCGGAATACTGTGGAACCGCAACGAGCGCCTGGTGCAGCCGGTGCTGAGGCGGCTGAAGGAGACCGGCGACTGGAACATCGGCCTCAACCAGCCCTACTCCGGCCGCGTCCACGCCCACACCGTCAACCTGCACGCCCAGGCGATCGACATTCCGCACTGCAGCTTTGAGATGCGCCAGGACCAGCTCGGCACCCCGGAGGACATCAGCGGCTGGGCCGACCGGCTCGCCTCGGTGCTCGACGCCTCCGTCACCGAAATATTCGGCGAGGCCTCGGAAGGATGATCCCCGAGCCTTCCTGGACGCTGGGCATTGAGGAGGAGTACTTCGTCGTCCACGCCGGGGACGGCTCGCTGGTCCAGGAGCCGATCTCCGAGCTGATGAAGGAGGCCGGCGACAAGCTCGGCGCCGACCTCGTCAAGGGCGAGTATCTCAAGGCGCAGATCGAGGTCAACACCACCGTGTGCTCCAACATCGCCGAGGCCCGCAAGCAGATCGGCGACCTGCGCGCCGAGCTGGGCTTTCTGGCCTCCAAATACGACCTGGCCATCATGGCCGCCAGCACGCATCCGATCACGTTCTGGTCCGGGCTGGCGCGTTCGGACGATGCGCGCTACGCCTTCGTGCATCAGGAGCTGCAGATCATCGTCGAGCGCGCCCTGGTCTGCGGCATGCACGTCCACGTCGGCATCGAAGACCCCGACATGCGCATCGACCTGATGAATCAGATCACCTACTTCCTGCCCTACATGCTGGCGCTGAGCACCTCCTCGCCGTTCTGGAACAGCCGCTCCACCGGGCTGCTGTCCTACCGCACCTCGGTGCTGACCAACCTGCCCCGCACCGGCTACCCCGACCACTTCGACTCCTACAACCAGTTCACGCGCTACGTCGAGGTGCTGACCGACTGCGAGGCCATCCCCGACGCCAGCATGCTGTGGTGGCACATCCGCCCGCATATCAAATACCCGACGCTGGAGCTGCGCGTCTGCGACATCTGCACCGACCAGAACGACACCATGGCGCTGGCGGCGCTCTACCTGTGCCTGCTGCGCATGCTCTACCGGCTGCGGCGCGACAACAAATCCTGGCGCAAATACCCGCCCGGGCTGCTCAACGAGAACCACTGGCGCGCGCAGCGCCACGGCCTGAACAAGGGGCTGATCGACTTCGGCGCCTCCAAAGTCCTGCCCTCGGCCGACGCCCTGCACCAGATCCAGGGTCTGCTGGCCGAGGACGCCGAGGCGCTCGGCTGCACCGACGAGCTCGCCCACCTCGACACCATCCTCGAGCGCGGCACCTCGGCGCACCGCCAGCTGGCGCGCCATCAGGAGTGCATCGATGCGGGCATGGACGAGGAGGGCGCCCTGCACGAGGTCTGCCTGGACCTCATGCGCGGCACCATGCGCCGCTAGATTTTTTCGCCACCATCCAGGAGGACATTCCCATGAGCAAAACCGTTGATTTCATCTTTGACTTCGCCAGCCCCAATGCCTACTTCGCACACCGGGTCATCCCCGGCATCGCCGAGCGCACCGGGGCGAGCTTCAATTACATCCCCTGCCTGCTGGGCGGCATCTTTCAGATGACCGGCAACCAGGCGCCCATGCTGGCCTTCGCCAACGTCAAGGGCAAACTCGACTACGACATGCTCGAGACGCGCCGCTTCATCGAAAAGCACGGCCTCGACAGGTTCAAGATGAACCCGCACTTTCCGGTCAACACGCTGCTGCTGATCCGGGGCGCCGTCGCCGCCCGGGAGGAGGGCTGCCTGATGCCCTACATCGAGGCCGGCGTCACCGGGCTGTGGGAGCAGGAGCTCAACCTCGACAAGAGCGCGCACGAGCTGCTCGCCAATACCCTGGACGCCGCCGGACTGGACGGCGCCCGCATCGTCGAGCGCACCAGCGAGCAGCCGATCAAGGATGCCCTGCTGGCCAACACCGAGGCCGCCGTCAAGCGGGGCGCCTTCGGCATCCCGACCTTCTACGTCGGCGATGAGATGTTCTTCGGCAAGGAGCGCCTGGGGCAGCTGGAGGAAATGCTCCTCGCCGGCTGAGGGGCGCACTGAGGGGCACGCGCGGCATTCCGCGCACAACAGGAGGGGCGGATGAACTACGGATATCTGAAAGCACCGGAGGGGTATATCTGGCACGAGCCCGACGAGGGCCCCATCGAGCTCAGGAGGCTGCACTGCCAGGATACCGCCCCTCCGGAGGCCACCGTCCACTACAGCGAGCAGGCCGGCAGCTGGCTGGCGCGCATTCGCCGCCCCTGCGAGACCGTCTATGAGGGCGAACCCCTGCCGCAGCGGCAGGATGCCGTCAACTGGGTCATCCAGGAGGTCGAGAGCCTGCACGCCCCGCCCAAGGGCTATGAGTGGCGCTGCGACGATTACAAGGGCGTGGGCGAGATGTACACCGTCAGGGAGCAGAAGGTCGTCTGCGGCTACCGGTGGGACAGCGCCGGGGTGTACTGGGTCGGCTGGGTCGACCCCAACATCCTGCACCCGCACTTTGACACCGACATCGAGGCGCGCAAATGGGTCAAGTGGTTCGGCATCATCCGCCCCGACGACGCCGAGGATTTTGACTGGATGAACTGGCGCGAGCAGGACCTCGACCCCCCGCCTGCGGGCTATGAATGGAACCAGCCCCACCCGGACAAGGACGACGGCGGCTTCATGACCAACCTGTGCAGGATTGAGGACGGCGAAAAGATCGGCGGCTTCGGCCTCTACAAGGAGAAGATCTACGTCAGCTGGATCTACCGCGAGATCACCTCGCGCTTCGTCACCGACATCGAGGCCCGGCACTGGGCGCAGTGGTTCTTCAGAACCTTCTGGCCCGGGGAAGAGGCTTAGGGGGTGCAATGGGTTCAGGCCGCCACCTGCACGGCGCCGGTGCAACCCCTGCGCTCTTGTCTGAAACGCAGCAAACACCCGATGACCGAACATCTGAAACTCAAAGCGAACACGGTCGAGAGCTGAACAGGCACGGCAGGCAACTCAGAATGCAACAGCAGAACGAAAAAACAGGGCAAAACAAAATCAAAACAAGGCAGGTGGAGAGCTGGCAGCTGGGTGGCGTAGGGGGTATAGCCTTGGGCATGCTCATCGGCCAGGTATATACATCGATAAGCTCTGAAATGTACGGTTTTGCTTTCTTCTGGACTGTGCTTTTAATTTTTACGGCAGCCGCATTAATTACCGGACTGCCTCGCATCCGGCGGCCAGACTTTTACCTAGATCCAGAAACCGGCAAGCCCGCCAGGATTGTTCCCGGTTGCGATGCAAAAACCTACGAAATACTGGCCAGCCGTCCGGCTGACTCGCGCGGCTGGCGATCACTGATTAAGAACGAGAAACGCGAGCACTGGCACAACTACCGAGAGCGCGGCGAGTTTTGCATTACCGAGCACCCCGGCGGTCGCGGCTGGTGCTGCAGCCGGGACGACAGCAACGGCTCGCGCGTCTATGCAAGTGTCACCGCCGCCGCCTGTGCAATGGGCCAGCGACCGCCGATTATTTGCGACCCGCTGCACCGCCAGCGCCGCCGGACAGATTGAGCGGACCAGGCCGCCGCCAGTGACATCGACCGCAGCCAACCCGACCCACCCCGCGACCAATCCGACCACCCGCAGCACGATGCGCTTGAGCTGGAATTGCAGAAGCCGACAGCCAGTCCGAAACCGACGGCAAAGTCGCTTTGAAACCCTTTAATCGGCGCTCGCCCGCACCCCACCCTGCCGGGTTTCGGCACAGCGCCGCCCCGCGCACTTATCCAGCTCGCTCGCAACTCAGTAGCGCTTCTGGAGTTCGACGGCAAGGCGGGAGCGGGTCTCGCCGGGGCGGGCGATGTGGCGCTCGCTGAACAGCCTGAACTGCAGCGTGTCGCTGTTCGAGAACCGCACCCCGGCGATCTGGCTGATCGAGCCGTAGTCC
>MEIF01000043.1 GCA_001750645.1 Gammaproteobacteria bacterium AqS3 | reverse complement strand
ACCCACCCCCACCCTCCAGCCTATTGCAATCGCACCTGTTTTTGTGCTAGTGTCAGCCCGCTGCGAGGGCAGCAAACAAAAAAAATAACAACCACCCTTAAGCACACCCAAACAAAAAGAAGAGCAAGAACATGAAAAATCTGAAGGCTTTCAGCCGTGCAGGTGCGCCACTCCCAAGCGAGTCCCGCATCGAGTCCACCACTCTCCGCCATCACCATCATCATCACCACCGACCTCCCCCTTGCGCATCCCTAAGTCGCCGCCTGCTGACCGCCGGCGCTCTGCTGCTGTCAGCGCTGGCGCTCTCGGCGCTCTCGGCGCCGGCTTATGCGCAGGGCTTTGACTTCTTCGACACGCCGGTTCGGGTTCAGGAGGGTTCTTTCGAGACATTCCGGGTCAGGCTGACGCAGCAGCCGACCGCCAATGTGACCGTGATCGTCACCACGAGCAACAACAAGATCAGGATTCCGGGAGCCTATTCGCCGTTCACGATGACCTTCACGCCGGAAGACTGGAATGTCTACCAGCGGGTGCCTGTGGTGGGCCAGCCGGACAGCGATTCCGAAGATGAAACCGCAAATGTCCTGCTGTCGGCCTCGGGCGGGGGCTACAACGGCGTGACGGGCAGCGTTGCGGTCACGGTGCTGGAGCATGACCTCATTCACATCGTCTCAACCGGCGATCAGATCATGGTCGAGGGGCGCACGACCTCCAGCATCACGTTCAGGCTGAGCAGGCAGCCCACGGCGAATGTGACTGTCACTCTGGGGTGGCGCATAGGCATCTACGGCAATCCCAATATAGCGATCGACACCGATCCGAGCACCCCGGGCAACCAGCACACCGCGACCTTCACACGCTCAAACTGGAACGTCAACCGGACTGCGACGCTCACTCCGATCCATGACATGGACCACTCCCATGAGATCGGGGAGCTCTACCTCAGGCTGCCGAACGGCACCGAGCAGCACCGGACTTTTATCGTGTTTGACGATGACATCCAGGCGGTCGTGTTGCCGACATCGCTGACGATCAACGAGGGCGGAACCGGCACTTTTACGGTCAGGATGGCCGACCAGGCCGGAGCGAACAGCCAGGCGGTGCTCTCCCTGACATCGGACAACCCCGACGTCACATTCAGCCCGAACCAGCTGCATTTCAGCCGGAGCAACTGGAACGCGCCCCGGACCGTGACGGTCAGGGCGGCACAGGACAGCGACAGCCTCGACGATATGGCAACCATCCGCCTCAGAGACCTCTATGACGTGCAGGACGCCTCGGTGTCGGTGTCGGTCATCGATGACGAGGCGCCCACCGTCGGGCTGACCCTGTCGGCGGATGAGCTGTCGCTGGACGAGGGGCACTCGACGACCTTCACGGTCCGGCTCACCGCCCAGCCCGGAAATATCCGCACCGTCAGCCTGGCGGCCAGCAACAAGGATGTGACGATCACCCCGGCAACGCTGAGGTTCTCGACGAGCGACTGGAACATCGCCCAGACGGTGACGGTCAGGGCGGCCCACGATGACGACGGCGTGAATGACAACACGGCGATCAACCTCACCGGTGCGAAAATCACCTCGGCATCGCTGCCGGTCGAGATCATCGATGACGATGGCGGCATCAGGCTGGAGCTGACGCCGGGTCATCTGGCGCTGCACGAGGGGGACTTGACGACCTTCACAGTCGCAATGGCCGCACAGCCCGGAAGCGATCGAACCGTGGCCTTGTCGGTGTCCACCAGCTCCGGTTTGACGGTCTCGCCGACATCGCTGAGCTTCACGAGGACCAACTGGGAGTCCGCCCAGACGGTGACGGTCAGGGCGGGGCAGGATGCCGACAGCCTGGACGGCTCCGCGATGATCCGCCTCACCGGCCAAGGGATCATCAGCGGTTCGGTCTCGGTGCGCACCATCGATGACGATGACGCCGCCGTCGGTCTGACCCTGTCGCCAACATCGCTGACGCCGAACGAGGGGATGTCAGAGACCTTCACGGTGCGGCTCGCCGCCCAGCCCGCAAACCCCCGAACCGTGAGCCTGGCGGTGCCCTCCGGCTCTGATGTGACGGTCAGCCCGACGACGCTGAACTTCTCGACGAGCAACTGGAGCACCCCCCAGACCGTGACGGTCAGCACGGAGCATGATGACGACGGCATGAATGACATGGCGACGGTCAGCCTCACCGGCGAGCGCATCACCTCGGCTTCGCTGCAGGTCGAGGTCATCGATGACGATGGCGACATCAGGCTGATCCTGACGCCGAATGAGCTGACGATGGACGAGGGCGCCTCGACAACCTTCACAGTCGCAATGGCCGCCCAGCCCGGAGAAATCCGAACCGTGGCCGTGGGTCTGGGCAGCGGTTCTGATTTGACCGTCACCCCGACATCGCTGAGTTTCTCGACGAGCAACTGGAGCACCGCCCAGACCGTGACGGTCAGGGCAGCACAGGATGCCGACAAGATGGACGACAACGCGACCATCAATCTCACCGGCGACGGCATCACCGCCAATTCGGTGGAGGTCACGGTCACCGACGACGAGGACACCGCCGTCGGGCTGACCCTGTCGGTGAATGAGCTGGTGATGGACGAGGGGACATCAAAGACCTTCACCGTCCGGCTCGCCGCCCAGCCCGGAAACCCCCGAACCGTCGTTCTGGCCTCGACCAACACCGATGTGACGCCCAGCCCGGCGACGCTGCATTTCACGACGAGCAACTGGAGCACCGCCCAGACCGTCACGGTCAGCGCAGCGCATGACGACGACGGCGTGGACGACACCGCGACGATCAGCCTGACCGGTGCGAGGCTCACCTCGGCCTCGGTGTCCGTCTCGGTCGCCGATGACGATGCCGCCATCGGTCTGACGCTGTCGGACGATGAGCTGTTGCTGCACGAGGGAGACTCGACGATCCTCACAGTCCGGCTGGCCAACCGGCCTGGAAGAGCCCGAACCGTGAATTTGGCGGTGGAGGGCGACTCTAACGTGACGGTCGCCCCGGCGACGCTGAGGTTCACGACGACCAACTGGAACACCGCCCAGAACGTGACGGTCGGTGCGGCACAGGATGCTGATCACGCGGATGAAAGCTCCACGATCAATCTCAGCGGCCAGGGGATCATCACCAATCTGGTGCCGGTCTCGGTCATCGATGACGACGATGTCCCCGTCGGGCTGACCCTGTCTGCGACATCGCTGACGCTGAACGAGGGCGCCTCGACAACCTTCACCGTCCGGCTCGCCGCCCAGCCCGGCAATCCCCGAACCGTGAACCTGTCGGCGCCGCCCGGCTTCGGTGTGACGGCCACCCCGGCGGTGCTGAGTTTCTCGATCACCAACTGGAGCACCGCCCAGACCGTGACGCTCAGGGCGGCTCACGATGACAATGGCGAGAACGAGGACGAGGCGATCCGCCTCTCCGGCGTTAGAATCACACCCAACTCGGTGGAGGTGCAGGTCATAGATGACGACGCCGCAGTCGGGCTGAACCTGTCGTCAGACCATCTGGCTCTGGACGAGGGCGCCTCGGCGACCTTCACGGTACAGCTGGCGGCCCAGCCCCACAGCGCCCGGACTGTCAATCTGTCGTCCACCAATGCCGATGTGACCGTCACCCCGTCGTCGCTGAATTTCACGACGAGCAACTGGAGCACCGCCCAGACCGTGACGGTCAGGGCGGGGCAGGATGAGGACGCCTTGAACGACACCGCGATCATCAACCTCACCGGTGCGAAGATCCTCGCCAGTTTTGCGAGGGTGATGGTCGCCGATGACGAAGACCTCGCCGTCGGGCTGGACCTGACGCCGACCAGTCTGAGTCTGAACGAGGGTGGCTCGGCGACATTCATAGTCGAGCTGTTTTCCCAGCCCGGAAACGCCCGAGTCGTCAATCTGGCGTCCACCAACACGGATGTGACGGTCACCCCGGCGACGCTGAATTTCTCGACGAGCAACTGGAGCACCCCCCAGACGGTGACGGTCAGGGCGGCCCAGGATGACGATGGCGAGGATGAAATTGCATCCATCAGGCTCACCGGCGTGAAAATCACCTCCGACGAGGTGGGGGTGGTGGTCATAGATGATGACGCCGCCGTCGAACCGATCATGTCGCCGGCTAGTCTGTTTATGGACGAGGGCGCCTCGACGACCTTCACAGTCGAGCTGGCAGTCCGGCCCGGAAACGCTCGAGTCGTCAATCTGGCGTCCGACAACTCCGATGTGACGGTCACCCCGACGACGCTGAATTTCTCGACGAGCAACTGGAACACCGCCCAGACGGTGACGGTCAATGTGGCACAGGATGCCGATGCCTTGGACGACTTCGCGACGATCAGCGCCACCGGCAAGAACATCGCGTCCAATTTCTTGGGGGTGCGCATCACCGATGACGAGGACACCGCCGTCGGGCTGACCCTGTCGGAGGAAGAGCTGACGCTGAACGAGGGGGCCTCGACGACCTTCACAGTCCGTCTGGCCGCCCAGCCCAGAAATCCCCGGAGCGTCACTCTGGCCTCCACCAACACGGATGTGACGGCCACCCCGGCGACCCTGAATTTCACGACGAGCAACTGGAGCACCGCCCAGACGGTGACGGTCAGGGCAGCGCAGGATGCCGACGCCAACGACGAAACCGCGACGATCAACCTCACCGGCAAGAGAATCACCTCCGATTCGGTGTCAGTCTCGGTCGCCGATGACGACACCGCCGTCGGGCTGAACCTGTCGGAGGAAGAGCTGACGCTGAACGAGGGCACCTTGACGACCTTCACAGTCCGCTTGGCCGCCCAGCCCGGAAGCGCTCGAAGCGTCAGTCTGGCGTCCACCAACACGGATGTGACCGTCACTCCGGAGTCGCTGAATTTCTCGACGAGCAGCTGGAGCATCCCCCAGACGGTGACGGTCAGAGCGAGGCAGGATGATGACACCAAGGACGAAACCGCGACGATCAACCTCACCGGCGCCAACATCACCGCCCATTCGGTGGAGGTGTCGGTCACCGATGACGACGACCCCGCCGTCGGGCTGACCCTGTCGGAGGAAGAGCTGACGCTGAACGAGGGCGCCTCGACGACCTTCACGGTCCGCCTGGCCGCCCAGCCCAGAAATTCTCGAACCGTCAATCTGTTGTCCACCAATGCCGATGTGACGGTCAGCCCGGAGTCCCTGCATTTCTCTGTGAACAGCTGGAGCACCGCCCAGACGGTGACGGTCAGGGCGGCACAGGACAGCGACACCGAAGACGAAACCGCGGCGATCAACCTCTTCGGTGCGAGAATCACCACCGCTGAGGTGTCGGTCTCGGTCGCCGACGACGATGCCATCGGGCTGACCCTGTCGACGGATGGGCTGAGGCTGCACGAGGGGGATTCGACAGCCTTCACCGTCCGGCTGGCCGCCCAGCCCGGAAGCGCTCGAAGCGTCAATCTGGCGTCCAGCAACACGGATGTGACGGTCACCCCGACGACGCTGAATTTCTCGACGAGCAACTGGAGCATCGCCCAGACCGTGACCGTCAGGGCAGCCCAGGATGCCGATGCCGCGGATGACCACGCGACGATCCGCCTCAGCGGCGTCAACATCGCCGCCCATTTGGTGTCGGTCTCGGTCACCGATGACGACGACTCCGCCGTCGGGCTGACCCTGTCTGCGACATCGCTGACGCTGAACGAGGGCTCCTCGGCAACGTTCACAGTCCGCCTGGCCGCCCAGCCCAGAAACCTCCGAACCGTCACCCTGGGGTCCAGCAATGCCGATGTGACGGTCAGCCCGGAGGTCCTGCATTTCTCTGTGAACAGCTGGAACACCGTCCAGACCGTGACGGTCAGGGTGAGGCAGGACAGCGACAGCGAAGACGAAACCGCGACGATCAACCTCTTCGGTGCGAGAATCACCGCCGGTGCGGTGTCGGTCTCGGTCGCCGATGACGACGCCGAAGGGCTGACCCTGTCGACGGATGAGCTGACGCTGGACGAGGGTGGCACGACGAGCTTCACAGTCCGGCTCACCGCCGAGCCCGCAGGCGCTCGCACCGTCAATCTGGCGTCCAGCAACTCCGATGTGACCGTCACCCCGGAGTCGCTGAGTTTCTCGACGAGCAACTGGAGCACCGCCCAGACCGTGACCGTCAGGGCAGCCCAGGATGCCGATGCCGCAGATGACCACGCGACGATCCGTCTCAGCGGCAGCAGCATCGCCGCCCATTTGGTGTCGGTCTCGGTCACCGATGACGAGGACGCTGCCGTCGGGCTGACCCTGTCTGCGACATCGCTGACGCTGAACGAGGGCGCCTCGACGACCTTCACAGTCCGGCTCACCGCCCAGCCTGGCAATGCCCGAGTCGTCAATCTGTCGTCCACCAACTCCGATGTGACGACCACCCCGGCGACGCTGAATTTCTCGACGAGCAACTGGAGCACCGCCCAGACGGTGAGGGTCAGGGCGGCACAGGACGGCGACACCGACGATGAAACCGCGACGATCAACCTCGCCGGTGCGAGAATCACCGCCGCCTCGGTGTCGGTCTCGGTCACCGACGACGATGCCGTCGGGCTGACGCTGTCTGCGACATCGCTGAGGCTGGACGAGGGCGCCTCGACGAGCTTCACAGTCCGGCTGGCCGCCCAGCCCCCAAGCGCTCGAAGCGTCACTCTGGCATCCACCAACACGGATGTGACCGTCACCCCGGCGACGCTGAATTTCTCGACGAGCAACTGGAGCGCCCCCCAGACGGTGACGATCAGCGCCGCACAGGACACCGATGCCGTGGACGACACCGCGACGATCAACCTCACCGGCGCCAACATCACCGCCGCTTCGGCGTCGGTCACCGTCACCGATGACGAAGACTCCACCAGCGTGCTGTCCGTGACGACAATTGCCCTGGAAGTGAACGAGGGCTCCTCGACAACGTTCCAAATGGCTCTGGGCACCAAGCCCAGCAATCCTCGGGTCGTCAACCTGACATCCACCAACCCCGATGTGACGGTCAAACCGACTGTGCTGAATTTCTCTGTGGACAACTGGAATGTTCCCCAGACGGTGACGGTCAGCGCCGCACACGATGCCGATGACGTGAATGACACCGCGACGATCAACGTCACCGGCGTGAGAGTCTTCCACGGCTCGCTGTCGGTGACGGTCACGGACGACGACGACCACACCACCGGGCTGACCCTGTCGGCGCTATCGCTGAGGCTGGACGAGGGCGCCTCGAAGACCTTCACAGTCCGGCTCACCGCCCAGCCCGACAGCAGCCGCACCGTCATCCCGGAGTCGACCAACTCTGATGTCACCTTCTCCCCGACCCGGCTGACCTTCACGAGCAGCACTTGGAGCACCGCCCAGACCCTGACGATCAGGGCGGCCTCGGATGTCGATGCCATCGACGATGAGGCCAAGCTCAGCCTCATGGGGTCGGGCATCGTCACGGCCTCGGTCAATGTCACCGTCAAGGACACGGATGAGGACGAGCTGGAGTTTTCGGCCAGCTCGCTGACGATGGTGGAGGGGGAGCAGGCCGTGATCGGCGTCAGGCTGAAGACCCCTCCGATCGGGTCGTCGGTCACTGTTGAGATGAGCTCGGGCAACTCCGATATGCGGTTCAACAACAGCTCGAATCTGAGCCTGAGCTTTACGACATCGAATTGGCATGCCTTCAAATACGTCGTGGCGACTGCACTGGCCGACGCCGATGTCGCCGACGAGAGTTCGACCATTTCGCTGGCGGCCTCGGGCGGTAACTACGACGAAAGGACCGGCAGCATCCCGCTGACGGTGTATGACGACGACTACATTGAGCTGACGCCGCCAGCATTGGAGGTGACCGAGGGGCAGGGCGGCTCCTTCACAGTCAATCTGGCGGCCGAGCCCCCCGAAAAAACGGCCGTTGTGCGCGCGACCATTTTGGACCCCGAAGCCCATCCCGGCTTGACAATAGACACCAATGAGACGGCCCCGGGCAATCAGAGCCTGATGACCTTCACGGCGGGCGACTGGAAGGTGCCCCAGACCGTGAAATTCGCCACGTCCCGGGACGACGACGCCATGAATTCGCAGGCGAGCATCGGGTTTGCACTGACCACCGACGCCGATTCGCTGCGGCGCACCGTCCTGCGGGTGAAGCTTGATGACAACGACACCGGCCCGGGGCTGCGCTTTTCAATGAACTCGCTCGAGCTGCGGGAGCGGGGTTCGCAGTCCCAGTTCAGCGTCAAGCTGCGGGTGCAGCCGAGCGCCACAGTAAACATCACTGTGACCTCGAGCGACACCTCGGTGTCGGTGGACACGGACACCACCAAGGCGGGCAACCAGAACACCCTGACCTTCACCTCGTCGAATTGGAATACCTACCAGCATGTCAACGCCCGGGCCGCCGGCGACAGCGACTACTCGGACAACACCGCGACCCTTACGGTGGCCGCATCGGGAGGGGGCTACGGCGGCGTCTCCCGCGACCTGCCGGTCACGGTGCTGGATGAGGACTCCCTGGTGATCACTGCCGGGGCTCTGTTCCTGACCGAGGGAACCGGGGGGAGCTTCAGCGTGAGGCTGGACAGGCAGCCCTCTGAGAACATCACCCTCACCCTGCTGCCGAGTCCGGCCGGCTCGGCGGGGCCGCTGGCCATCACCTTTGACACCAATTCGGCTAGTGCGGGCAACCAGAACCGGATGACCTTCACGTCCTCGAACTGGAACGTCAATCAGACGGTGTCGGTGAGTGCGATCGACGATACCGCTCTCGGCGGAGACAAGTCCTATCCCCTGGTCTTCTTCCTGGGAGACATTGGCGAGCCCGTCAACGGAATCACCCAGGCCATCTGGGAGCGGCTGGCGGGCAAATACAGAAGGGTGGGGCTCAAGAATGTGGCGGTCTACGACGACGAGATCGGACGCGAGGTGTCGACCACATCGCTGGTGGTGAGAGAGGGCGGCAACGAGACCTTCACGGTTCGGCTGACCTCCAACATACTGCTGGAGCGGAGCTTCCCGATGCAGTCGGACAATCCTGATGTCACGCTCAGCCCGTCCTCGCTGACCTTCACCTCCGCCAACTGGAGCACCGCCCAGACCGTGACGGTCAGCGCCGCCCACGATGACGATGTCCTGGACGACAGCGCGACCATCAGCATGGGCGGGACGGTCATCCCGGCGGCTCAGGTCAGCGTGCTGGTCACCGATGACGAGGACTCCGATGTCGGGCTGACCTTCTCCGTGAGCGAGCTGGA
This sequence comes from Gammaproteobacteria bacterium AqS3, assembly GCA_001750645.1. Lineage (GTDB taxonomy): Bacteria > Pseudomonadota > Gammaproteobacteria > MEIF01 > AqS3 > AqS3. The sequence continues at coordinate 9,756 of MEIF01000043.1, read as the reverse complement.
GCTGAACGAGGGCGCCTTGGCAACCTTCACGGTTCGACTGTCTGCCCAGCCCGACAGCAGCCGGACGCTCACCCTGGCGTCGTCCAACCCGGATGTGACGTTCAGCCCGGCGACGCTGAACTTCTCCAGGAGCGAATGGAACACCGCCCAGACCGTGACGGTCAGGGGCGAGGAGGATGCGGACGCCATGGACGATAACGCCCTGCTCAGCTTCACCGGCACCGGCATCGTCACCGGCTCGATAGAGGTGTCGGTCGCCGATCGCGACGACCCGACCGTCGGGCTGACCCTGTCTGAGACCTCGCTGGAGCTCAACGAGGGCGCCTCGGCAACCTTTACGGTGCAGCTGGCGGCCCAGCCCAGGAATGACCGCACCGTCACCCTGGTGCCCACCGATCCGGATGTGACGGTGGCGCCGAAGACGCTGACTTTCTTCGCCAACAACTGGAGCGTGGTGCAGACCGTGACGGTCAGCGCCGCCCAGGATGAGGACAGCGCAGACGAGACGGTGACCATCAGCCTCACCGGCGAGAGAGTCACCCCAGGCTCGGTGTCGGTGGAGGTCTCGGACAACGACCTCGCCGGCTCGGTCGGCCTGACCCTGTCGGTGTCGGCGTTGAGCGTGGGCGAGGGCTCCTCGGCAACCTTCACGGTTCAGCTGGCCGCCGCGGTCACCGACGGCCGCACCGTCAATCTGGCGTCCGACAACCCCGATGTGACGGTGGACACCGACGCCGGGACTGCGGGCAATCAGACCTCGCTGAGCTTCACGCCTGCGAACTGGAGCGCTCCCCAGACGGTGACGGTGCGCGCGGCCCAGGATGCCGACAACATCGAGGACACCGCGACCATCGAGCTCTCAGGCCAGCGGATCTATGAGAAGTCGCTGAAGGTGACGGTCAGCGATGACGACGCCGCCATCCAGCTGCGGCTGTCCGAGGACGCGCTGACGCTGAACGAGGGCGCCTCGGCAAACTTCACCGTGCAGCTGGCAACGCAGCCCCTGAGCGACCGGACGGTCACCCTGACCTCGGACAACCCGGATGTGACGCTCAGCTCGGCGGAGCTGAACTTCTCCCCGAGCAATTGGAACATCGCCCAGACGGTCAGGGTCACCGCAGCCCAGGATGACGACAGCACGGACGACACCGCGAATGTCAACCTCTCCGGCGAGAAAATCGTCCCCGATACGGTTGAGGTGACGGTCAACGATGACGACGGCGGCGCCGGGCTGAACCTCTCGGCGATCGCACCGGAAAAGGCCGGGGATGGAGCAGGGCGGTTTGCCGTGCAGCTGGCCGTCCCGCTGCCGGACGGCGCCGGTGCGACGCCCGACACCCGGCTTGCCGATGGCTCAGTTTCGGCGGCGGGCGGGTTCGGCCCCGCGCGCACAGTCGCCGCCCTGCGGGTCGACATCGGCGAGAAGTTTGACCGGCGCCTCGACCGGCCCCTCGACCGGCCCCAGCACAGCGCCCCGCCCCGCCGACTTGTGCAGGACGGCGGCATCGCCCCAGGCTCCGACCACCGCTGCCGCCTTGAACCGGCTCGGCTGGTCGACATCCCTGAGTCCTTGGGCGAGCCGCCGCCCAGGCGACACTCCTGATTCGGCCGGCATCGCCGCCGTCCTGCACATATCAGCCGCCGGCCATCGCCATCGGGTGCGTCAATCGGGTAATATGCGGCTGTCGCTGGTGGGGGTGATGGCAATCGAATCCTCGGCGGTTAGTTTTAAGGACGCCCGCCCGACCATCGCACTCCCCCAGCGGCAACCATTTTATGGGGCAGCCAAACACCGACGCACCGACGCACAGCCGCTCCAGGCGCCCTCCCCCAAGCATCAATCGACCCGCCCCGAGGCGCTTCAGGCCGGGGCGGGCAGCGCCGCCCCGCCTTCGCTAAAATTGCCCCGCCAAACCCGCCCGTCCCGCCCTCGGCGGGACTGAACTTTTAGGTGGCAAATTGAGACGACTGCAAAAAGACGAACTGCTTGAGCTGTTCAACCACGCGGGGCTGGCCTACTGGCACCACGCCCTGAGAAGACCTGACGCCGGGGCGCCGGCGACGATGGATCAATGCGCGCAGCTGGCGCAGCTGTGCCACTCAAGGGGCATCGACCCCTACACCGAAATCAAGATGACCAAGCTGCCCAGGGATTACTTCCCCTCGCCGGGCTGGCAGTTCTTCCGCAAGACCAACATGGACGGGCTCTCGCAGATCATTCTGGTGGAGGACGGCTGGCTGGCGCTGTCGGAGAGGCAGGCCACGGCGGCGATCAAGCGCATCAGCGAGATGCCGGCTCAGACCGGCGGCGACTGACCCGCCGGCATCGCCGCAGTGCCCGGGGGAGTCGGCAGGCCGTGCGTATAATCCCGCAGGCCGCCGCCCGTTATTCACGAGGGAAGGTATAGCAGGATGAAGGGGAGGGCGGATATTCACCGGCAGTGCATCGGCGCCCCTGTCTGCGGGATGTTTTCAGCCGCCCCCTGCGCCCCGGGCGGCCTCCCCTCCACTTCCATCACCCCATCCAGCGCCGGCGGGATCGCGCGCCGATCCGACCGGCAGAGGCACAACAGACCCCCAGAGATGGGGAGGAGTCAGCGATGAAACGCATCCTATCGATAACGCTATTGGCGCTTGCCGTTCTTCCGGCAGTGGTGAATGCGAATGCCCGGGCCTATCCCCTCATAAAACTGAAGAGCAGCGGGTCGGCGATCTTCCGCGGATCGCAGCCGCAGCTCGACCACAACCTCACCATCAGCGAGGGGAGCTCCGTCACGCTGACAGTGGAGCTGGACGGTGAGGGCACCAGTCATTTTCAGAGAAGGGTCAGGCTGCTGCAGGATTTCATAACGGTCCCTCCGTATCCGACCAACACCCACAACCCGGATGTCCTCATTGATGCCGGCACTCGCGATGAATTCACGACGAACACCCCCGAAAGATTCGGCTATAAGGCAAACAACGCGACAATCAGGTTCAGCAGGAGCAACTACAATCAACCGGTGGACGTCGTCATCACGGCGAAGCATGACGACGATGCGATCAACGACACCTTCCGGATCCAGATCCCGACAAGCAGCCACTATCTCTACATCAACGGGACGGTCACGGACGACGACACCAATAAGCTTGTCATCGAGGAGCCGACCAGCAAGTCGCTGGTGATGAACGAGGGTCAGAGCAAGAGCTTCAAGCTGAAGCTGGGTACCCAGCCGGACGGGGATGTGTCGGTGCTCGTGTCCGCATCCAACCAGGCCAATCTGGCGCTCAGCGGTGATGTCACTCCTGCATTTAGCTCCACCAACAACGGCTATGTCTCGTTTAACCGATCAAACTGGAACACCGCCAAGACCGTCACCGTCACCGGGTCCGCAGACAGCGGGAACAGCGACAGGACTGGAACGATCCAGCTGACCGGTCAGAGCGGATCAAACTACTCGGGCATCAGCGAAACCATCTCGGTGAAGGTGTACAAAGCCATCCGCGCCGACAGGAACAGGAACTTCATCATTGTCGATGAGGGCTCCTCGGATGCAGAGGTCCAGTATTGGCTGACATCCGCACCGCCCGCCGACAGGGAGATCACAGTCAGCACCTCCCATGCCGATCTCAAGGTGTTCACCGGCACCAACACGCCCAGCCGAAACCTCACCCTGACCTTCACCCCCGCCAACTGGCAGCAGAGGCAGACCATCAAGGTCGCCGCAGAGCACGATGACGATGCCCTGGACACCGATCATTTCATCCATTTCGCCATGGGCAATGGCTTGATCAACGCGAAGAGCTACAGGATGAGGGCGCGAGTCCAGGATGACGACCTCATGCTGGACCTGTCCAGACAGTCGCTGACCATCGGCGAGGGCGAAAGCGCAACCGTCAACGTCAAGCTGGAATCCGACCCGAGTCATGACCGCACGATCAATCTGCGCTCGAGCAACGGCGATGTCACGGTGAGCCCGGGCACGCTGACCTTCACGCGCGGCGACAGCGGCACCTGGAAAACTTACCAGGCCGTCACCGTCAGCGCCGCACAGGACGATGACACCGCCAACGACAGTGCGACCCTCACCCTGGGCGCCAACGGGGTTCGCTCCGAAACCGTGAGCGTGACGGTGACCGACGACGACGTCGAATTGGAGCTGTCCGCCTCGTCGCTCGCCGTGGATGAGGGCAGCTCGGACACCTTCACGGTGCAGCTGGAATCGACCCCCAACTCGAACGTCACCGTCAATCTGGCGTCGGACGACACCGATATCGCCACGGTCAGCCCCGCCACGCTGACCTTCACCTCGAGCAACTGGGGCACCGCCCAGACCGTGACGGTCTCAGGGGTGCAGGATAACAATGCAACCGATGCGACCACGAGCATCAAGCTGACCGGCACCGCCATCACGCCCCAGACCGTGTCGGTGTCGGTGACCGACGACGACGAGGACACCCTGGTGCTCTCGCCGACATCGCAGACGATTGACGAGGGCGAGGACGGCAGCTTCAGTGTCCGGCTGGCCTGGGAGCCGAGCGGCAGCCGAACCGTCATCCTGGAATCGAACAACGACGACGTCACCGTCAGCCCGACCACGCTGACCTTCACCGCCGGCAACTACAGCGACGCCCAGACCGTGATGATCACCGCCGCGGCGGACAGCGACGCCGCCAGCGAGGATGTCACCATCACTCTGACCGGAGACGATTTCGTGGACGCATCGGTGACGGTGCGGGTCAGGGATGACGACGAAGTCCGCCTGACCCTGTCCAAGAGCGTGATCACCATGAATGAGGGCGCAACGGACACCTTTACGGTCCAGCTGGCTGAAGAGCCCGGAGGCGCCCGAAGCATCACCCTGGCGTCGAGCGACGCCGCAGTCGTCACGCTCTCCTCGACCACCCTGGATTTCACCACGAGCGACTGGCGCACCGCCCAGACCGTGACGGTCAACGCAGTTCAGGACAGCGGCACCGCCAGCAACACGGCGACCATCACCATGACCGGCGCCGGCATCTCAGACGATTCGCTGGCGGTGTCGGTGACCGACGACGAGCCTGTCGAGCTGGTGCTGTCCGATTCAGCGCTGAACGTGATCGAGGGCACGACCGGCATTGTCACAGTGGCGCTGAAATCGGAGCCCGCAGTGGAGCGGATGGTCACCCTGGCGTCCAACAATGACGATGTCACGCTGAGCCCCGCCACGCTGACCTTCACCACGAGCGACTGGGGCACCGCCCAGACCGTGACGGTCACCGCCGGTGCGGACAGCGACCTCGACGATGATGAGGCGACCGTCAACCTCACCGGCGCCGGCATCACGGCGGACTCGTTCTCGGTGTCGGTGACCGACGACGATGTCGATATGACACTGTCAACCGCATCGCTGTCCCTGCGGGAGGGCGACACCACAAGATTCACGGTGCGGCTGGCGGAGCAGCCCCTGGCGGGCATCACGGTGACGCTGACGCAGCCGACCAACACCGACGTGACAATCGACAAGACTTCGCTGCGGTTCACGCGGCAAAACTGGAGCAGCCCCCAGGAGGTCTCAGTGAGCGCGTCCGATGATGGCGACAGCGCCGATGACATGGCAACCATCGAGCTGGAGGTGTCGAGCACTGTCGGCTCCGGCATCAGCAAGACCGTAGAGGTCTCCGTAATCGATGACGATCAGCCGGGGCTGGACCTGTCAACTGACAGTCTCGCAGTGCAGGAGGGGGGAGACGGCAGCTTCAGGGTTCGCCTGCACACGGAGCCTGCGGGGGATGTCACGGTGATGCTGACCGAACCGGGCGATCTGACGCTCAACAGGACCGAGCTGATGTTCACGGCCTCCAATTGGGAGAATTTCCAGACCATCACCGTGACCGCCGGCCAGGACGACGACGGCGCCAATGACACTGCGACCATTGAGGTGTCGACCTCGGGCAGCTACGGCAATTACACCAAGCAAGTGACCGTCACCGTTGCAGACAATGACAACAAGGCTCTGAGGCTGTCCGCCGGGGAGCTGACCGTGCTTGAGGGCACCGAGGCAACCTTCACGGTGCGGCTGGCGACGCAGCCGAGTGCGAACGTCAGGGTGACGCTGGCCTCGCCCTCCAACACCGACGTGACGGTCGATACCGACACCGCCATGTCCGGCGACCAGGACACCCTGGACTTCACCGCCGCCAACTGGGAAGACGCCCAGACCGTCACGGTCCGCATCGCCCAGGACGGCGACAGCGTCGACGACGGTTCTGCGACGGTGGGGCTGTCCGCTGCGGGCGGCGACTATGCCGGCCTCAGCGAGAGCGTGTCGGTTGTCGTCAAGGACGACGACGTTCCGAGGCTCGACATTGCACCGACCGAATTGACCGTGGACGAGAACGGCAGTGCAACCTTTGAGGTCAAGCTGGGCGCCGCACCGCCGGACAACACCCAGGTGATGGTCACGCTGACCCAGCCTTCCAACACCGACGTCACCGTGGACACCGACACCGTCGCAGCCGGCAACCAGCACGAGCTGACCTTCACGGATGCGAACTGGGAGGATGCCCAGACCGTCACGGTCAGTGCGGCCGAAGATGCGGACACCACCAATGACACTGCGAGTGTGCTCCTGTCCGCTGCGGGCGGCGGCGGCTACGACAGCATCACCGGCACCCTGTCGGTCTCCGTCACCGACAACGACGATGTGGGCCTGACCCTGTCCGCGAGCGCCCTGAGCATCGCCGAGGAGGGCGACAGTGAAAACTTCACGGTGCGGCTGGCCTCGCAGCCGAGCGGCGACAGGACGGTCCGTCTGGTGTCGAACAACAACGACATCACCGTCAGCCCGACGTCGCTGACATTCACCCTGGCCAACTGGCAGATGCCCCAGAGCGTCGCGGTCAGCGCCGCCGACGATGACGACAAGGTGGACGATGAGGCCGCCATCACGCTCAGCGGAGACAGCATCACCCAGCGCACTGTGACTGTGGCGGTGACCGACAACGACCTCGGCCTGACGCTGTCAACCGAGACGCTGACCATAGCCGAAGGGGAGAAGGGAAGTTTCTCGGTCAAACTTGACACCCAGCCGCGCAGCGAGCGCACGTTCTTCCTGGGGCCGGATAACGCAGACGTCGATGTCTCCACGTATGAGCTGGACTTCGCACCCGGCAACTGGAATGTCCCCCAGATCGTCACGGTCTTAACGGATCGGGACCTCGACCTCGTCGACGACACCGCAACCATAACCATCAGACTCACCAGAGACGGCGATGCTGTGGTCAAGGAGGTCATGGTGACGGTGACCGACGATGCCGAAGTCGAGATGTTCCTGTCCAAGGCCTCGCTGGCGATTGTCGAGGGCGCCTCGGACACTTTCACCGTCCAGCTGTACAACCGGCCGGCCGGCAATGTGACCGTTGCCCTGGCGGCGGTCTCCGGCACCCCGGCGGCGAGCTCCGGTGCAGTCACCATCAGCCCGACATCGCTGGAATTCACCACCGAAAACTGGGGAACCTCCCAGACCGTCACCGTCAGCGGCGCCGAGGACAGTGATACGGAAGACGCCAATGATGTGGTGATCAACGTCACCGGCGCCGGCATCGAGCCCGAATCTGTGCGCGTCATGGTCACCGACAACGATCTCGTCCAGGTCGGCCTGGACCTGTCAAAGACCGCACTGGCGATTGACGAGGGCGCCTCGGACACCTTCACAGTCAGGCTGAACGCGGACCCCGAGCGAGAGGTGAGGCTCACCCTGGCGGTATCCGGCGCCGACAGCGGCGATGTCACCATCGTCGACACCGACCCCGGCACAGCGGGCAACCAGAGCACGCTGACCTTCACCGGCGGAAGCGGCGGCAACTGGAACACCTTCCAGACTGTCACGGTCAGCGCTGCGGAGGATGACGACAGGGAGGACGACAGCGCCATGATCAGCATCACCGGCACTGAGCGCGTCACGGCAGCCTCGCTGCCGGTGGCGGTCACCGACAACGACAAGAACGCCACGCTCGAGGTCGAGAAGGAGGCCGCCGCAGTGATCCTGGCCGAGGTTGCCGGGGCGCTGCTGCCGGCCGCCAGCGACACCATCGGCCTGCGCTTTGGCGCCGAGCGCAGCGGGCGCAGCGCCACCGTGGGCGGGCAGCAGATCGCCCTCGACCGCTCGCTCGCCCAGGACCTGGCGGCCGGCTTTGCCGCCCGCGCCGGAGTGCAGGATGTCTCGCAGAGCCGCTTCGCCGAGGACAGGTTCGGCGCCGAGCGCCACAGCAGCGAGTGGCTCGGCGGCATCCCGCTGGACGCCGGCCGTCCGGTGCGCTCGGCCGATGAGCGCATGTCGGGTGCATCGGCTGGATCCGCGCTGCTGAGCGGCTTCAGCTACGCCCTGAATGCCGACGCCGATGGGGCGGGCTCGGGCTGGTCGATCTGGGGGCGCTTCGACACCGGCGAGTTCTCCGGAACCAACGACGGCGTCGAGTTCGACAGCTCCAGGAGCAGCATCTGGTTCGGCGCCGACCGCCGCACGGACAGCGGCCTGCTCTCCGGGGTGGCCTACTCGTCCAGCGGCACCGACGCTGACTACACGCTGGGACGCTTCGGCGCCGCCCTCGAGACCGACCTGACGCTCGTGCTGCCCTACCTCGAGACGAAGTTCGACGGCGGCGGGGTCGGCCACGCCCTGCTGGGACTCGGCAGCGGCCAGGCGACCATCACCCAGACCGACAGCGAGGAGGGCACCGCCGACCTGTCGATGTACATGCTGGCCGCTGGCGGCAGCTGGCCGACCGACTGGGAGATCGGTTCGGGCACGCTGCAGTGGTCGGGCGACTTCGGCTACACCTCGATGAGCACGTCCGGCTCTGACAAGCCCTCGCTGAACGGCCTGAGCGTCAGCAGCATGCAGCTCAAGGGCGGCATGGAGCTGGCCTTCGATGCCATGGGCGATTCTTTGCAGGCCTCCCCGCGCGCGGCCCTGCTGATGCGGCTGGACGCCGGCGACGGCATTACCGGCACCGGCTTTGAGCTGACCGGCGGGATGCTGATGACCTCCGCCTCGAGCGACCGCTTCAGCCTCGACTTCAACCTGCGCACACTCGTCATGCACAGCGCCGAGGAGCTCACCGACTGGGGCATGAGCATTCAGCTCCGCTTCAACACGCGCAGCGACGGCGGCGGGCTGGAGTTTGCCGCCGGACCGCACTGGGGCGACCCCGACGACGACCTGCTGGATCGGGACGAGGCCTTCCGGCTCGACGAGGCCGGCCGGCAGAGCAGGCAGATGCGCGGGCAGAGCCGGGGCGCCGCGGCCAGCCTGGGCTACGGATTGCGCGCCTTCGGCGGGCTGCTGACGCCCTACTCCGAATACCGCTTCACCAGCGGGGTGCATGGATCCATCCGCCAGGTCGCCGGGGTTCGCTTCAGCGGCGGGGAGGCGCTGCGGCTGAGCCTGTTCAGCGAGCGTCAGATTGCCCAGAGGGGCGAGGCCCGCTCCAGGCTGGCGGTCGAGCTGCAGAGGCGGTACTGAACCTGCTCGCCCGCCTCGGCGAAGCCCGCTCAAACCTGGCCGTCGAGCTGCACAAGCGCTACTGAAACTGCGGGCCGGATAAGCGCCGCCGCCGCCCGCAGCGGGGTGCATCGGTCGGGGCGGGCCGCAGGTCGGGCATATAATCCGTCCGGCTGTTTGGGGGCGGAGCATCAAACATAAAGGAGGGTGAACGGGATGGCAGAGAGACTCAAGTATTTGCCTGACGTTCATCGGCAGACCCTGCTGAGAGAAGATTCCAGACCAGCCCCGC
>MEIF01000042.1 GCA_001750645.1 Gammaproteobacteria bacterium AqS3 | reverse complement strand
ATCGTCGCGCTGTCTTCGATGGCGTCGGTGTCCTCGGCCGCGCTCACCGTCACCGTCTGGGGGGCGCTCCAGTTCGTCGTCGTGAAGTCCAGCGAGCTCGGATTGAAGCTGACGTCGCTCGAGCCGCCGCTGCGGGTCAGCTGCACCTCGACGCCGGCGCTCGGCTGCGTCTCGAGGCTGACCGTGAAGGTGCCGCTGCCGCCCTCGCGGATCGTCAGCTTTAAGACCGACAGCGCCAGGTCGACCACGTCCAGGTCGTTGATCGTCACCGGCACGCGGCCGGTCGCCCGGGCGTAGTCCCCGCCGGTCGCCGTCAGCAGCACCGTCGCGCTGTCCCCCAGGGCGTCGGCGTCCTCGACCGCGCTCACCGTCACCCGCTGCACCGAGCGCCAGTTGTCGGTCGTGAAGTCCAGCTTCGCCGGGCTCAGCGTCACGTCCGGGTTCGTCGTCCCGGTCTGCGACGGGACCACCGACACGGCCGCGCTCGGCTGCGTCTGCAGCCGCACCGTGAAGCTCCCGCTGTCGCCCTCGTCAAAGTGCAGCGACTGATCCGACAGCACCAGCCCGACGGCGCTGCTGTCGGTGACACTCACCCTCACGCTGCCGGCCTGGCCGTCATAGCCCCCGCCCACAGCCGACAGGCTGATCGTCGCCTCGTCATCCTGGGCGTCGGAGTCCCTGGCGGCGTTGACCGTCACACTCTGATTCGTGCTCCAGTTCGTCGTCGAGAAGCTCAGCTGCGCCGAGCCCAGCGTCACGTCGCTCGAGCCGCTGCGCGACAGATTCACCGTCACCCCGCTGCTGGGCTGCGTCACCAGCTTCACCATGAAGCTGCCGCTGCCGCCCTCGTCCAGCGACAGCGTGCTGTCCGAGAGTGTCAGCCCCGGCGTGTCGTTGTCGGTCACCGTCACCGTGACGCTGTCGTCGAGGTCGTTGTAGCCCCCGCCCGTCGCCGCCAGATTGATGGTCGCCCCCTCACCCAGGGAGTCGTCGTCCTCGGCAGCGCTCACCGTCACCGTCTGAGGGCAGTTCCACTCATCTGTGCAATCTGACACATCCCCGGCCGTGGCGGTCTTGAAGCGCAGCGAGGCCGTGCTCAGCGTCACGTCGGAGTTGTCGGAGCCGGCGGGCTGCATCACGGACACGCTCACCTCGCTGCTCGGCTGCGTCGCCAGGCTGACCGTGAAGCTGCCGCTCGAACCCTCGGTCACCGTCAGCGAGTCCTTCGACACGCTCAGGCCGGTGCTGTCGTTGTCGTTCACCGTCACCGACACGCTGCCGGTCTTGCCGGTGTAGCCCCCGCCGGTGGCGCTGAGGCTGATGGTCGCGCGGTCCTCGATGGCGTCGTTGTCCTCGGCCGCACTCACCGTCACCTCCTGCGCCACGTTCCAGTCCGAGCGCGAGAAGTCCAGCGAGGCCGAACTCAGCATCACATCGGCGTTGCCGGCGCCGGGCTGCACCAGGGACACGCTCACCGCACCGCTCGGCTGCGTCTGCAGCTGCACCGTGAAGGAGCTGTCCGAGCCCTCCCGCACCGTCAGCGAGCTCGCCGAGAGCACCAGCGCCGTGGTGTCGAGATCCGTGACGGTCACAGCGATGCTGCCGGAGGCGCCGCCATAGCCCCCGCCCGAGGCCGACACGCTCAGCGTCGCCGAGTCGTCGGTGGCGTCGGAGTCCCGGATGGTCGAGACCGTCACCGTCTGCGGTGCACCCCAGTTCGAGGCCGTGAAGCTGAGCGAGGTCGGGATCAGGCTGACATCGGTGTTGACCGTACCAGACTGCCTCAGCGACACGCTCACCGCAGCGCTCGGCTGGGTGTCCAGCGCCACCGTGAAGGCCGTCGTCTTGCCCTCCTCCAGCGTCAGCGAGCTGACCGAGATGTCCAGCCCCGGGGCGTCGTCGTCGGTCACCGTCACCGAGAGGCTGCCGATGACCCCGCCGTAGCTCCCGCCCGAGGCCGACAGGCTGATCGTCGCGCTGTCGCCCACGGCGTCGTTGTCCTGGCCCGCACTCACCGTCACCGTCTGCGCCGTTTCCCAGTTCGAGTCCGTGAACACCAGCGAGGGCTTGTCTAAGGTCACGTCGTCGTCGCCGCTGGTCGTCAGGTTGACCGTCACCCCGCCGCTCGGCTGGGTCGCCAGCCTGACCGTGAAGGTTCCGCTTGCACCCTCGTCCAGCGGCAGCGAGGACTTCGACAGCGTCAGCGCCGCCGTGTCGTTCTCGGTCACGCTCACCGACACGCTGCCGCTCTGGCTGTCATAGCCCCCGCCGCTGGCCGACACGCTGATGCTCGCGCTGTCCGCCAGGGCGTCGTCGTCCTCGGCCGCACTCACCGTCACCGTCTGTGCTGTGCTCCAGTTGCCGGTGGTGAAGCTCAGCGACGACGCGCTCAGGGTCACGTCGGCGCTGCCGCCGGCGATGCGGGTCAGCGTCACCGTCACCGTCGCACTCGGCTGCGTCGTCAGCGACACATCGAAGGTCTTGCCGGCGCCCTCGACGATGGTCAGGCTCCGCTCCGACAGCGACAGCCCGACCGCGTCGTTGTCGGTCGCCGTCACCTCCACGCTGCCGCTCTGGCCGCCGTAGTCCCCGCCCGAGGCCGCCAGGGCGATGATCGCCTCGTCGTCCTGGGTGTCGTCGTCGTTCGCCGCGTTAACGCTCACCGTCTGTACCGTGCCCCAGTTCGAGGTCGAGAAGGTCAGCGAGGCCGGGCTGAAGCTGATGTCGGACGAGCCGCTGCGCGTCAGGTCGACCGTCACGCTGGCGCTCGGCTGAGTGTCCAGCGCCACCGTGAACGAGGAGCTGAGCTGCTCCACCACCGACAGCTTGCTCGCCGAGATATTCAGCTTCACCTCGTCGTCGTCTGCCACCGACACCGACACGTTGTCGGTCTGGCCGACGTAGTCGCCGCCGGAGGCGCTCAGGGAGATCGTCGCGCGCTCATTCTGACTGTCGTCATCCTCGGACACAGTCAGCGTCACGATCTTCGGCGCGCTCCAGTCCGACCTCGTGAAGCTCAGGGAGGTCGACCCCAGCACCACGTCGCCCGAGCCGGAGCGCATCAGGCTGACCGTCACGGCGGCGCTCGGCTGCGTCTTCAGCGCCACCGTGAAGCTGTCGCCGGCGCCCTCGTCCACATTCAGCGAGCGCTTCGAGAGCACCAAGTCCACGGTGTCGTTCTCGGTCACCGAAACCGAAACCCTGCCGGTGGCGCTGCCATAGCCCCCGCCCGAGGCCCCCAGCTGGATCCTGGCGCTGTCGGCGATGGCGTCGTCGTCCTCGGCCGCACTCACCGTCACCTCCCGCGCCGTGCTCCAGTTCGACGGCGTGAACACCAGCGACGCCGGGGCGATGCCGATGTCCGTGTTGCTCACGCCCTGCTGCGTCAGCGAGACCGTCACGTTGGCGCTCGGCTGCGTCTTCAGCGCCACCGTGAAGTCGCCGTCGGCGCCCTCGTTCACCGTCAGCGAGCTCTCCGAGATGTCCAGCCCCAGCGTGTCGTTCTCGGTCACGCTCACCGTCACCCTGCCGGTGATGCCGCCGTAGTCGCCCCCGCTCGCCGCCAGGCTCACGTGCGCGCTGTCGGCGATGGCGTCGTCATCCTCGGCCACGTGTACCGTCACCGGCTGCACTGAGCTCCAGTTCCCGGTGGTGAAGATCAGCGCCGAGGCGTCGTTCAGCGTCACATCGCCCGAGCCGCCCACCGCCAGGTTGACCGTCACGGTGTCGCTCGGCTGCGTGTCGAGCTTCGCCGTGAACGTCACGCTGGTGCCCTCGGTCGGCGTCAGCGAGGTCCTCGACAGCGTCATCCCGACCGTGTCGTTGTCGTCCACCGTCACCGTGACGCTCTTCGAGACCCCGGCGTAGTCGGCGCCCGAGGCCGACAGCTTGATCTCGGCGCGCTCGTCGACTCCGTTGGCGTCATCGCCCGCCGTCACCGTGACCGTCTGCACGGTGTTCCAGTTCGAGGTCGTGAAGCTCAGCGAGGGGCTGCCCAGCGTCAGGTTCGCATCACCGGACTTGGTCACCGACACCGTCACGTTGCCGCTCGGCTGCTTCGCCAGCTTCACCGTGAAGGTTCCGGCGGCGCCGCCCTCGTCCAGATCCAGCCGGCTCGCCGAGACCGTCAGGGCCGGCTCGTCGTCGTCGGTCACCGTCACCGACAGGTTCTTCGACACGCTGCCATAGCCGCCGTCCGCGGCCGACAGGCTGATCGAGGCCGAATCGTCGGATGTGTCGTCGTCCTGGCCGGCCGTCACCGTCACCGTCTTTTCCGTGCTCCAGTCGGTGGTCGTGAAGCTCAGCGGGGCCGGGCTGAGCGTCAGATCGGTTCCGGTCGTCCCGCCCAAACTCACCGTCACCGTCGCACTCGGCTGGGCGCTGAGCCGCACCTTGAACGTGCCGCTTGCACCCTCGTCGACCGTGAGCGCACTCTCCGACAGCCGCAGCTCCGGGATGTCGTTGTCGGGCACCGACACCGACAGCGATCCCGACACCCCGGCATAGCCGCCGCCCGAGGCCGACAGGCTGATCGTCCCGGAATCCCGCACCGCGTTGTCGTCCTCGCCGGCCGTCACCGTGACCGTCTTCGCCGTGTTCCAGGTCGACGCCGTGAATTCCAGCGAGGCGCTGCCCAGCGTCAGGCTCGCATCACCGGACTTGGTCACCAACACCGTCACGGCGCCGCTCGGCGGCGTGTCCAGAACCACCGTGAAGCTGCCGGACGCACCCTCGTTCAGCGTCAGCGAAGACGGCGACAGCGTCAGACCGGGCGTGTCGTCGTCGACCACCGTCACCGACACGTCGCTGCGCACGCTGCCGTAGCCGCCGTTGGTCCCCGACAGTCTGATGGTCGCCGAGTCGTTGTCCGCATCGTTGTCCTGCCGCCCGCTGACCACCACCGTCTGCAGCGCACCCCAGCTGTCCGGTTCGAAGCTCAGCGAGGCCGGGACGAAGCTCACGTCCGAGTTGCTGGTGCCGGTCTGCACCAGCGTCACGGTCACCGCCGCGCTCGGCCGGGTCTTCAGCGCCACCGTCAGCAGCTTGCTGCCGCCCTCGGCAATGCTCAGGCTGGTCTGCGACAGGCTCAGCCCGGCCGTGTCGTCGTCGGTCACCGTCACCGAGACGCTGTCGGTCTGGCCGGCGTAGTCGCCGCCGACGGCGTTCAGGCGGATGGTCGCCGAGCCGTTCGAGGCGTCGTCGTCGTCGGTGGCGCTGACTGACACGCTCTGGGTGGTGCGCCAGTTGCCTGTCGTAAAGCTCAGCGAGGCCGGGCTGACCGTGACATCGCCGGAATTGCCGACGGACAGGTTGACCGTCACGGGTGCGCTCGGCTGGGTCGCCAGCCTGACCGTGAAGCTTCCCGCAGAGCCGCCCTCGGTGACCGTCAGCGTGCTCAACGAGACCGTCAGGTCGGCGGTTTCGTCGTCGTCCACCGTCACCGCGACATCGCCGCTCAGCCCGGCATAGTTGCCGCCCGCGGCAGACACGCTCAGCGTCGCGCGGTCATCCACGGCGTCGGTGTCCGCGGCGGCGCTGACCGTCACCGTCCGGGGGCAGTTCCAGTGCTTGTCTGCAGGGGCGCAGGCGGTGGTTTTCTCGGCGGTGGTGAAGTCAATCGTGGTCTGGACGCCCGTGGCGCTGTCGGTGTCAAAGGTCACGTCGCTGCTGCCCTCGGCCCGCGCCACGGTCAGCGTGACGGCCGCACTCGGCTGGGTGTTGAGCCGCACCGTGAAGGTCGCATTCGAACCCTCGTTCACCGGCAGCGCTCTCGACGAGAACGTCAGCCCCGGGGCATCGTTGTCGATGACGGAGACCGAGAGCGTCCCGGCCGTGCTGCCATAGCCGCCGCCGCTGGCCGACAGGTTGATCACCGCGTTGTCACGGACGGTGTCGCCGTCCTCGGCCGCGCTCACCGTCACGGTCTTTTCCGTGTTCCAGTCGGAAGTCGTGAAGCTCAGCGGAGTGGCGGGGTTCAGGGTCAGGTCGGTTCCGGTGGTCCCGCCCAGCGTCACCGTCACGGTCGCACTCGGCTGACTCTTCAGCGTCACCGTGAAGGTCGCGCTGCCGCCCTCGTCCAGGGTCAGGGCGCTCTCGGAGAGCTCCAGCCCGACCGTGTCATTTTCGATCACCGACACCGACAGGCTGCCGGTGGCGCTGCCATAGCCCCCGCCCGAGGCGCTCAGGGCAATGCTGGCCGAATCCGCCACGGCATCGTCGTCCTCGGCCGCGCTCACCGTCACGGTCTGCGTCGTGCTCCAGTTCGCAGTCGAGAAGCTCAGCGGGCCCGTGGGGCTGAGGGTGACATCGCCCGAGCCGCTCTTGTTCAGGGTGACCGTCACATTCGCACTCGGCTGGCTCTTCAGCGCCACCGTGAAGGTTGCACTTGATCCCTCAAGGGGGCGCAGGGCGCTCTCGGAGAGCTTGAACTGCGCCCCGTCGTTGTCGGGCGCCGACACCGAGACGCTGCCGCTCAGGCCGGCGTAGCCGCCGTTGCTGGCGCTCAGGCTGATCACCGCATTGTCCTGGACGATGTCGTCGTCCTCGGCGGAGGTCACCGTGATCGTCTTTGCTGTGCTCCAGTCCGTGGTCGTGAAGGTCAGCGCAGTGGTGGGACTGTGGGTGATGTCGCCCGAGCCGGTCTTGGTCAGGGTGACGGTCACACTCGCACTCGGCTGGCTCGTCAGCCTGACCGTGAAGGTTCCGGATGAGCCCTCGCTCACCGTCAGCGAGGGCAGCGAGATGTCCAGCCCCGCCTCCTCGTCGTCGTCGACCGTCACCCCGACGCTGCCGGTCACGCTGGCATAGCCGCCGCCCGCGGCCGTCAGGAGGATGGTCGCGGTGTCGTCCGCGGCATCGTCGTCCTGGGCCGCGCTCACCGTGATGCTCCGGGGCCTGTTCCAGTCCGATGCGGTGAAGCTCAGCGCGGTCAAGGGGAAGGTCACGTCGGCGCTGCCGGCGGAGTGGGACGGCGTCACGGTCACGGTGCCGCTGGGCTCGGTGGCCAGCTCGACCGTGAAGGTCTCGGAGCCGCCCTCGTCCACCGACAGCCGCGTGCCGGAGAGCCTCAGCGCCGGGCTGTCGTCGTCGGTCACGCTGACCGACACCGAAGCGCTGACATCGTCGTACTCGCCGCCGGCGGCGCGCAGGTTGATGGTGGCCGAGTCAGCGGCGGAGTCGTCGTCGTGCAGCGAGTTGACCGTTACCGTCTGGGCGGTGTTCCAGCTGGTCGGCGTGAAAATCAGCGCACTCGGGTTGTAGAGCACCTCGGAGTTGAAGGTTCCGGTCTGCGACAGCGCCACGGCGACATTGCCGCCGGGCTGGGTGTCCAATTTCACCGTGAACGACCCGCTGCTGCCCTCCGTCACGGTCAGCGGGCTGCCCGTGACCGCCATTGCCGGAGTGTCGGTGTCAGTCACCGACAGGTCGATGCTGCGGGTCACGCCGGCGTAGTTGCCGCCGGCGCCGGTCAGGACGATGGTCGCCGAATCGTCAAGGGCGTCATTGTCATCCACCGCTGAGACCGTCACCGTCTGCGGGCAGTTCCAGTGTCTGTCTCCCGAGGCGCAGGCGGTCGTTTTCTCGCTGGTGATGAAGCTGACCGTGCCCGGATTTATGGTGACATCGGAATTGGAGTCCACCAGCGACGACTGAGCCATCCTGACGGTCACAGCTGCGGTCGGTGCCACCGTCAGCCGCACCGTAAAGGTGGTGCTGCCGCCCTCGGTCGCCGTCAGCGCCGACTTGGACAGCTGCAGATTGGGATCATCGTCGTCGTTGACCGTCACATCCAGGGTGTCGGTGATGGCGCCGGTGACCCCGGTAATGGTGGTCGACAGCGTAATGGTGGCGGTTTCTGACACGTCGTTGGAGTCCTGGGCGGCGTTCAGCGTGACGGTCTGCGCCGTGTCCCAGTTGGCGCTGGTGAACTTGAGGGTGTCCTGAGTCCCGCTCCTGACACTGTCGGTGTCGGCGATCGTCACGTAAGTGCTGCTCGATTCCAGGGTGACGGTCGTGTCGGCCCTCGGCGCCGCGGTCATGGCAACGGTGAAGCTGCCGCCGGCGCCCTCCTCTATGGTCAGCGCCTCCGGAGTGAGGTCATAGCCGTAGGAGTCGTTGTCGGCGACGTTGACCGTGACGGTTTTGCTGGCGACGGTGCCATAGTCCGCACCCGATGGGTCCAGCGTCAGCGTAATGGCATTCGCCAGGGCGTCGTCGTCCTGATTCGCCGTGACAGTGACGACCTGCGGGATATCATAGGTTAACTGCGTAAAGGTCAGGGAGTTTGTGCTGAGTTCCACGCTGTCATTCCCCACGCCGGACTTCGTCAGCGCCACCGTGACATCGCCGGTCGGATAGGAATTCAGGGTGACGGAGAAAGTGCCGCTGCCGCCCTCGGTGAGGTTCAGCGTGCTCGCACTCGCGGGGGTGACGTTGACGCCCGGGGTGTCATCGTCTATCACGTTAACTGTCCGGGTGTGCTTGACTTCGTTCCAACCGCCATCTGACGAAGACGCTCGAAATCCCAAGTTGTAATCATTGGTCTCGTTGGCGGAATCTCGATCTGACTGGACAACTCGAATGGTCTTCCTGGTCTCGCTCTCGACTTCGCTGGGGGTAAACGTCACAGACGCCGGGGTGAATCGGAATGTACTTTCATCGCGCGAATTGCCTCCAGCCTCCCCCGTTCCCGATGGCCCAAGACTCACGACGATATCTACGATGACATTAGCTGAGGGAGCCGTAGTTGTACCCAGTTTGATATTAAACGAGACGATTTCATCCTCGGGTATGGTTATTGAGTCTCCCTGAGCGTGTGTAGTGGGGAGATCGATGTCAACCGAAGTCACCGCCTGCCCCCACGCCGGCAGCGCCAAAATCAGCGGGAGGGACAGCGCGAAACTTCGCAGAAACACAGAGCGCAGAAAATAAAAAACAGAAAACCCGCCCTCGGAGAGCGGGTGTTTTGAGATAGCGGGGCATCCCTTCCCCGAGCCATAAGTCATCGGCTGTCTCCCTTGTTGCTCATTATCGGAAGCGAGCACTTTGAACCGCCCTGCGACCTAAATGAAATAGCTGATCGCGCCCTAATCTGGATTGGCAGCGGCGGCAATATACACATATTTGGCTGCCAGGTGATAACCGGTCACTGCAGGCGCCATTTTTCAGCCCGAAAAAAGGGCTCCGGTGCACTGCAAGTCCAGCCCGCCGCCGCCGGATGCCCCCGAAAGAATGGACGGCCGCACCGCTCCAGGGGAGCCGTCAGAACCACCGGTTCAGCTCCAGCCCGATGCGGCTGCGGGGCTGGATGTGGCGGCCGGCCTCCCACTCGCCGAACAGCCGCCCCTCGAGGGTCTCGCCGCTGCGGTATCTCAGCCCGCCCTGCAGCCGGCTGGATGCAGCCTCGCCGCCGCTGACGCTGTACTCGGCGAAGGGCGTCAGCAGCCCGGCCCAGAGGTCGACGCCATAGCCGGCGCTGGCCCGCATCGCCGCCCGGCCGGACGCTGCCCCCCGCTCACCCTGCGCGCGATCCAGCCCGCCGGGGCCGGGGCCGAAGATCCCGTCCTCGTCCAGCGCCCCGGACTCCAGAGTCCCCCACTGCGGCCCCAGCCCCAGAGTCAGGCCGCGCCCGGCGGCGTCCCTCGACTTGAGCTGCACTTCCACGCTGCCGCTCCACTCCTCGTAGTTCTTGGCGGCGTGCATGCCCAGCCAGCGAAATCCGGCGTCGATGCTGAAGCGGTCGCCGGGCGCCGCCAGCCGCACCGAGCTCGACAGCTCCACACCGGCGCCGCTGGACTGCCTCCCGCTGTCCTGGCGCAGCGACAGCGCATACCTCGGGGTCACGCTCCAGCTCCCCTCGGCGCCGATGCCCTCGTGCATCACCTCGACCCCGGCATTCAGGCGACCGCTGGAGACGCTCAGCCCGCAGAGCAGGTCTCCGGTCGAGCACGTCGTGACCAGCCGGCTGCTGCCGATGGCCCCGGTCAGCGACAGTGCAAAGCGCTCGCCCAGCCTGGCCAGCGGCCACTTCGTCCCCAGCGAGAACATCTGCACCGACAGGTGCGCCCTGGAGTGGGCGCCGTCGGTTTCGCGCGACTCGATGTCGCCGCTGCCGAAGCCCAGCACCAGATTCATGAGGCCGTCCCGCACCGGAATCTCGAGATAGGGCATGACCATCAGCAGGTCGGTGTCCAGCACGACGCGCTCGCTGCTGCTCGAAACCGCGTAGTGCGCATCGCCCGCACCCTGCGACACCGCCGCCCCGAACAGCAGGCCATTGCCGAAGCGCTGGTCGATTCCGGCCCAGATCGCGTCCTGGGCGCCGCTGTAGGGCTGCTCCAGCCCCTGGAGCTCGCCGGAGAACTCGCCCCTGTTGAAGCGCATCCAGGCGGTGGTCTCGCCGCCGGGGCCTCCCAGCGGATAGGTGAACTCGCGCAGCAGCGGGGCGTTCTGCTCGGGAGACTCCTGCTCGATGCGCAGCGGGCGGCCGTCCTCGAGCTCGATGCTGCCCAGACGCCTCAGGTGTTCCGAGCCGGCCGTGCCCGTCCGGTGCATCCGAGAGTTTGCGCCCCCGCCGAAGTGCTGGAGGGCGCCGTGCAGTGCGCGCTCGAAGGAGCCCTCGCCGCCGACCTCGACCTCGGCGCCGCCGATGTCGGCCTCAGCCCGGCCGCCGGCGGGGGCGCTGAAGCGCCGGGTGATGACGTCGACCGAGCCGCCCAGCAGGGTGCGCCCGATCTCCTCGAGCACGTTCTCGGCGGCCTCGATCTCCTCCGGACGGGCGCTCTCGAAGGCATCGTCATCGACCACCGTCACCTCCAGCTGCGCCGTGACCCCGCCGTAGTCGGCGCCGCTGCCCGAGAGCGAGAGCACCGAGACATCGTCCTTGGCATTGGGGTCGTTGAGGCCGAGCACCGTCACCACCTGGGGCTGCGACCAGTTCTCCCCGGTGAAGCCGAGCTGGTCGGGGACGAACAGCATGAAGCTCGCCTCGGCGCCGGCGATGCTCACCTGAACCGCCTCGCCGGGCTGGGTGGCGAGGCTGACCATGAAGCTGGCGGCGCCGCCCTCCGGGACGCTCAGCGCCGGGGTCGACAGCACCAGGCTGGGGGTGTCGTCGTCCTGCACCGCCACCTCGATGCGCCCGGTCACCCCGTCGTAGCCGCCGCCCGAGGCGGCCAGCTGCACGGCGTCCTCGGCGTCCTGCGTGTCATCGTCCTCGATGCCGCTGACGCTGACCTCCTGGGGCGCCGACCAGTTGTCCGGTGCGAAGGTCAGCCGCAGCGGCGACACCGCCGCCGCCCCGTCCGAGGCGCTCAGGGCGACCGTCACCTCGCCGACGGGCAGGTGGTTCAGCGCCACGGTGAAGACCGAGCTGCGGCCCTCGACGACCGTCAGCTGCAGCGCCGAGAGGTTCAGCCCGGCGGTCTCGTCGTCCTCGACGATGACCTGCAGGCCGGCGCTGATGCCCTCGTAGTCGCCTCCGGCGGCGCTCAGCCCGACCTGGACCCGCTCGTCGACGCTGTCGCCGTCCTGGGCGCCGGTCACCGTAACGTTCTGGGCGGAGCCCCAGTCGCCCTGCGTGAAGCTCAGGCTCGCCGGACTCACCGCCACCGCCCCGGCGTCGGCGCTGGTCAGGGTGACCTGCACCGAGCTGCTCGGCCGGCTCAGCAGGCGCACCCCGATGACGGCGCCCTCGCCCTCGTCGAGAGTCAATGCCTCGCTGATCTCGATGCCGTTGCGGGACAGCTCCAGCGCCGGCTGATCGTCGTCCTCTACGGCGACCTCAACGCTGGCGCGCCTGTTGCTGTAGCCCAGCCCCCCGGACGAGCTCAGCCTCAGGGTCTCGGTTTCGTTCTGGCTGTCGACGTCCTGCAGCGCCGTCACCCTGACCATGCGGGCGGTGCTCCAGTTCTGGGGGCTGAAGTGCAGCACGCCCTGATTGCCCGGGGCGCCGGCGTCGGTGTCGAACTCGATGTCGGTGTTGACCGCCGGGGCGATCGTCACCACCACGTTCGAGGACGGCTCGGTGGTCAGCTTCACGCTGAAGCTCGAACTTTCGCCCTCGGTGATCTCAAGGCTGCCCGGCGTCACCGAGAGCCCCGGGACGTCGTCGTCGTCGACCGTCAGCAGCAGGCTGGCGCTGGCGCCGCTGTACTCCGAGGCGCCGCCGCTCACCGCCAGGCTCAGCGTGATGATGTCGTCGATGCCGTCGTCGTCGTGCCCCGCCGCAATCGTCACGATGCGCGGCTGGTTCCAGTTCTGGTCGGTGAAGACCACGTCGCCCTGCACGCCGCTGCGCACGGCATCGCCGTCGAGCGTCACCTCGCCGCCCTCCGGCTTCCTCAGCGCCACGGTGACGTCGCCGCTCGGGCGGTTGGACAGCACTGCGGTGAAGCTCGCCGTCCCGCCCTCGAGCACCGTCAGCTCGCTCTCCGACAGCACCAGGATGGGCTTGTCGTCGTCGGTCACGCTGACCGTGACCGTCCTGGTCACCCCGACGTAGTCGCCGCCCTGGGCGCTCAGCAGTATCGACGCCGCATCGTTGATGGAGTCGGCGTCCTGATTGGCCGAGATCTCCACCGCCCGCAGCTGGGACCAGTTCGACTGGGTGAAGTTCAGGGTCGACTGCGCACCGGCCTGGGCGCTGTCGGTGTCGAACTCGACGTCGTTGTTGATCGACCCGGTCTGCGACAGCGTCAGCGTCACCGGGGCGCTGGGCCGCGTCTCCAGCGCCACCCGCATGCGCACCGGCGAGCCGCCCTCCAGCACCGTGACCGGGCTCGGCAGCGCGCGGATGCCGACGCCGTCGTCGTCCCCGACCTCGACCTTGACCCGGGCCGTGACCCCGTCATAGTCGCCGCCCGAGGCGCGCAGCCCGACCTCGGCGCTGTCTGCCAGTGCGTCGGTGTCCTGCCCGGCGCGCACCAGCACGGTGCGCACCGTGTCCCAGTTGGACCGGGTGAAGATCAGGCTCTCCTGAATGCCGAGTGCATTGATGTCGGCATCCGCCGTGACATCGGTGTTGGCCGGCTGCACGATGGCGACCGTCACATCGGCGCTGGGCTGCGTCGCCAGCGCCACCGTGAAGCTCTCGCTCTCGCCCTCCCCGACTTCCAGCGAGGTCTTCGACAGTTCCAGTGACACAGTCTCGTCGTCGGTCACCGTGACCGAGACGCTGCCCGAGACACCCGCATAGTCCCCGCCGGAGGCGGTCAGCGAGACCGTCGCGCTGTCGTTGACGGCGTCGTCGTCGTGGATCGCCGAAACCGTCACCGTCTGCACCTGGTTCCAATCGCCCGCCGTGAACCTCAGCTCCACCGGACTGACGCTGACATCGCCCGAGCCGTCGCGCGCCAGCTGCACCCGGACATCATCGCCCGGGCTCGAGGAGAGCCTGACCGTGAAGGTCTCACTGTCGCCCTCGCCGAGCGCCAGCCGGCCGTTCGCCGCCGACAGCGCCAGCGCCGCCCTGTCGAGGTCGTCGACCGTCACCGACACGCTGCCCGAGACGCCGGCATAGTCCCCGCCCGAGGCCGTCAGGGCGACCGTCACGTCGTCGTCCATGGCGTCGGCGTCGCGGATCGCCGAGACCGTCACCCGCTGCGGTGCGCTCCAGTTCAGGACCGTGAAGTCCAGCGCAGCGGGGCCGAGGGTCACGTCGGAATTGCCGGTTCCGGACTGCACCGGCCGCACCGTCACGTCGGTGTTCGGCTGGGTGTTGAGCCTGACCGTGAACGACCCGCTGGAGCCCTCGCCAAAGCTCAGCGAGCGCTCCGACAGCACCAGCCCGATCGCGCTGCTGTCGGTCACCGTCACCGTCACGCCGCCGGTGGCCTCGCCATAGCCCCCGCCCGCGGCCGACAGGCTGATCGTGGCCGTGTCATCCTGCGCATCGGCGTCCCAGGCCGCACCCACCGCCACGCTCTGGGGGGCGCTCCAGTTCAATGTCGTGAAGCTCAGCAGAGTCCGACCGAGGGTCACGTCGTTCGAGCCGCCGCGCGTCAGGTTGACCGTCACCCCGCTGCTCGGCTGCGTCGCCAGCCGCACCGTGAAGTCGCCGCTGCCGCCCTCATTCAGCGACAGGGCGTTCTTCGAGAGGCTGAGCGCTGGAGTGTCGTTGTCGGTCACCCTCACCGACACGCTGTCCCTGACGCCGTCGTAGTCCCCGCCCTGGGCGCTCAGGCTGATGGTCGCCTGTTCCGCCAGGGCGTCGTCATCCTCGCCGACCGTCACCGTCACCCTCTGGGGTGCATCCCAGTTCAGTGCCGTGAAGCTCAGCGAGGTGGCGCCCAGCGTCAGATCGGGGCCGGCGGTGCCGGACTGCCGCAGGGTCACTGTCACGGCGGCGCTCGGCAGGGTCGTGAGCGCCACCGTGAAGCCGCCGTTCGAGCCCTCGACCACCGTCAGATCGTCCTCGGAGAGCTCCAGCCCGGTGACGTCGTCGTCGGTCACATTGACCGACACGCTGCCGGTGACGCTGTCATAGCCCCCGCCGGCGGCGGCCAGGTTGATGGTCGCCTGATCCTCGACGGCGTCGTCGTCCTCGGCCGCCGTCACCGTCACCTCCTGTGCCACGTTCCAGTTCGAGGACGAGAAGCTCAGCGAGGCCGCACTCAGCGTCACATCGGGGTTGCCGGCGCCGGGCTGCGTCAGGGACACGGACACGGCGCTGCTCGGCCGGGTCGCCAGCGCCACCGTGAAGCTGCCGTCATCCCCCTCATCCACCGTCAGCGGGCTGCCCGAGAGCGCCAGATTGATCGTGTCGAGCTCGGTCACGGTCACGTCGAGGCTGCCGGTGACGTCGTCGTAGTCCCCGCCCGAGGCCGTCAGGCTGACCATCCCGCTGTCCTGCACGGCGTCGGAGTCCCTGATGGCCGAGACCCTCACCGTCTGCGGCGTGCTCCAGTTCGAGGGCGTGAAGTCGAGCGAGACCTGGCTCATGCTGATGTCGGGGTTGACCGAACCGGACTGACCCAGGACCACGGACACATCGGCGCTCGGGCGGGTGTCCAGCGCCACCGTGAAGGCCGCACTCGCACCCTCGCTCAGCGTCAGCGAATTCACCGAGACGTCCAGCCCGGTGTCGTCATCGTCCTCCACCGTCACCGAGACGCTGGCGACGATCCCGCCATAGCCCTGTCCCGAGGCCGACAGCGAGACCGTCGCGCGATCGGCCAGGGCGTCGTTGTCATGGGCTGCGCGCACCGTCACCGTCTGCACCGTGCTCCAGTTCGTGCTGGTGAACACCAGCGAGGGGCTGCCCAGCGTCACGTCGTCGTCGCCGCTCAGCGCCAGGTTGACCGTCACCCCGCCGACGGGCTGGGTCGCCAGCTGCACCGTGAAGCTGCCGTCCCCGCCCTCGTCCAGCTCCAGTGCGGCCTTCGACAGCGTCAGCGCCGCCGTGTCGTCTTCGGTCACCGACACCGAGATGCTGCCGGCCTGGCCGTCATAGTCCCCGCCCGCAGCCGACACGCTGATCGTCGCACTGTCGGCAGTGGCGTCGTCGTCCTGGGCGGCGCTCACCGTCACCATCTGCGCTGTGCTCCAGTTGGAGTCCGTAAAGCTCAGCGATGCCTTGTCCAGAGTCACGTCGGTGCTGCCGCCGGCGGTGCGCTCCAGCGAAACCGTCACATTGGCGCTCGGCTGGGTCGCCAGCTTGACCGTGAAGCGGCCGCTGCCGCCCTCGTCAATGGTCAGCGCCGGCACCGACAGCACCAGCCCGACCTTGTCGCTGTCGACCACCGTCACCGAGACGCTGTCGGTGACGCCGGCGTAGTCCCCGCCCGAGGCCGTCAGGGTGATGGTCGCGCGGTCGGTCTGGATGTCGGAGTCATCCGCCGCATTCACCCTCACCGACTTGGGCGTGTCCCAGTTGGAGGTCGTGAAGCTCATCGTGGCCGGGCTGAATGTCACGTCACTCGAGCCGGTGCGGGTCAGGTCGACCGTCACGGTGGCGCTCGGCCGCGTCGACAGCTCCACCTCGAATGACTCCCCGCCGCCCTCGCTGACCGACAGCGCATCGGTCGAGAGCTTCAGCTCGGTGGTGTCGTTGTCTTCCACCGACACCGAGATGCTGTCGGTGACGCTGCCATAGTCGCCGCCCGCGGCGCGCAGCGAGATGGTCGCGTTCTCGTCCTGGCTGTCGTCGTCCTCGGCGGCATTCACCTGCACGCTCTGGGCGGTGCTCCAGTTCAGCCGCGTGAAATTCAGCACGGTCGAGCCCAGCGTCACGTCGCTCGAGCCGCTGCGCTCCAGGCGCACCGTCACGCCGCTGGTCGGCTGGGTATTCAGCGCCACCGTGAAGCTCTCGCCGGCGCCCTCATCCACCTCCAGATCGCTCGCCGAGAGTTTCAGGCCCACCGCATCCTTCTCGAGCACCGAAACCGATACGTCGCCGGTGGCGCTGCCATAGCCCCCGCCGGAGGCGCTCAGCCGGATCGTGGCGCTCTCGGCGATGGCGTCGGGGTCCTTGATGGCGCTCACCGTCACGCCCTGCCCCGTGCTCCAGTTCGAGGCCGTGAAGCGCAGCGAGCTCGGTGCGATGCTGATGTCGGGGTTGCTGATCCCCAGCTGCACCAGCGACACCGACACGCTGGCGCTCGGTGCACTCCCCAGCGCCACCGTGAAGCTCTCGCTCGCGCCCTCATCGAAGCGCAGCGCGCTTTTCGAGATCTCCAGGGAGACCGAGTCGTTCTCGGTCACGCTCACCGAGATGGCGCGGGTCTGGCCGGTGTAGTCCCCGCCGATGGCGGTGAGGCTGACCCGCGCGACGTCGGCGATGGCGTCGTCGTCCTCGGCGGCGCTCACCGTCATCGTCTGCATCGTGCTCCAGTTGTCCGTCGTGAAGATCAGCGCGGATGCGTTCAGCGTCACGTCGCTCGAGCCGGTGACGTTCAGGCTGACCGTCACCGCCGCACTCGGCCGGGTGGCCAGCTTGACCGTGAACGACACGTTGGTGCCCTCCTCCAGCCTCAGCGAGTTCGAGGAGAGGGTCAATGCGACCGCGTCATTCTCGTCCACCGTCACCGAAATGCCCCTGGACACGCTGCTGGTCTCGTTGGAGTAGCCCCCGCCCGTGGCCGTCAGACGCAGCTCGGCGCTGTCGTCGATGGCGTCGTCGTCCTCGGCGGCGCTGACCGTCACCGCCTGGGCGACGTTCCAGTTGTCGGTCGTGAAGCTCAGCCGGCCCTGATCGCCCGTGGTGACCGAATCGGTGTCAAAGGTCACATCGGCGCTGCCGCCGGCGGTTCGCTCCACCTTGACCGTGACCGTCCCGCTGGGCCGGGTTTTCAGCTCCACCGAGAACGACCCGCTGGCGCCCTCATCCAGACTCAGCGAGCTCTTCGAGAGGATCAGGTCTGCGGTGTCGTTCTCGGTCACCGTCACCAAGATGTCCTTCGAGACGCCGGCGTAGTCGGCGCCCGCGGCCGTCAGGCGCAGCGCGGCGCTGTCGGTCAGGGCGTCGTCGTCCTCGGCGGCGCGCACCGTCACCGTCTGCACCGTGCGCCAGTTGGCGGCCGTGAAGGTCATCTGGCTCTGGTTGCCGGCGGTGCCCGCACTGGTGTCAAAAGTCACATCGGAGTTGGTCTCGCCGGTCGGCGCCACTGTGACCGTGACCGTCCCGCTGGGCTCGGTGGCCAGCGCCACCGTGAAGCTCCCGTCCGAGCCCTCGCTGACCGTCAGCGCCCCGGGCGAGAGCGTCAGGCCGACCGTGTCGTCGTCGGTGACCGTCACCGACACGCTGCCGGTGGCGCTGCCATAGCCCCCGCCCGCGGCACTCAGGTTGATGGTGGCGGTGTCCCGGGCGGCATCGTCGTCGTGGATGGCGCTCACCGTCACGGAGCGGGGCGTGCCCCAGTTGGTGGTCGTGAAGTTCAGCGAGGTCGGAGTGAACGACACGTCGGAATTGCCGCCGGGGTCGGGCTGCTCCAGCGACACGGTCACATCGGCGCCCGGCCGGGTGTCCAGCACCACCGTGAACGTCCCGCTCAGGCCCTCTGTGACCGTCAGCGTTCCCGGGGAGATCGTCAGCGCCGCGGTGTCATCGTCGGTCACGCGCACCGAGACGCTGTCGGTCTGGCCCTCGTAGTCCCCGCCGGCGGCCCTCAGGCTGACCGCTGCGGTTTCGTTCGCGGAGTCCTCGTCATGCACCACATCCACCGTCACGCTCTGGGCGGTGCTCCAGCTGTCGGTCGTGAAGCTCAGCGAGGCGGTGTCGATGCTGACGTCGTTCGAGCCGGCGACGCTCAGGTTGACCGTCACCGCCGCGCTCGGCCGGGTCGCGAGCGCCACCGTGAACGACCCGCTTGAGCCCTCTGTGACCGTCAGCGAGCTGACCGAGAGCGTCAGGTCGGCGGTGTCCCTCTCGGTCACCGTCACCGAGAGGTCTTTGGACACGCTCTCGGTCGCATTGGAGTAGCCCCCGCCCGAGGCCGTCAGGCGCAGCACGGCGCTGTCGGCCAGGGCGTCGTCGTCCTTGATCGCGCTCACCTTCACGCTCTGTCCCGTGCCCCAGTTGTCGGTCGTGAAGCTCAGCTGGTTCTGATTGCCCGAGGTGTCCGGGTCGGTGTCGATGGTCACATCGGAGTTGGCGGTGCCGGTCTGCACCACGCCGACCGTGACCGTGTCGCTCGGCTGGGTCGTGAGCGCCACCGTGAACGACCCGTTGGCGCCCTCCTCGAACGTCAGCGACCCGGGCGAGAGCGCCAGCCCGACCGCATCGTCCTCGGTCACCGTCACCGTGATGTCCTTCGACACGCTGCCCTCGGAGCCGGAGTAGCCCCCGCCCGAGGCCGTCAGGCGCAGCACGGCGCTGTCGGCCAGGGCGTCCTCGTCCTCGGCGGCCCGCACCGTCACCGTCTGCACCGTGCTCCAGTTGGCGGTCGTGAAGCTCAGCTGGCTCTGATCGCCGGCAGTGCCCGCATCGGTGTCAAAGGTCACGTCGGTGCTGCCGCCGGCCAGCCGCGCCACGCTGAGCGTCACCGTCGCACTCGGCTCGCTGTTGAGCTTCACCGTGAAGCTCCCGGCTGCACCCTCTGCGACCGTCAGCGCACCGGGCGAGAGCGTCAGGCCGACCGTGTCGTCGTCGGTGACCGTCACCGACACGCTGCCGGTGGCGC
>MEIF01000041.1 GCA_001750645.1 Gammaproteobacteria bacterium AqS3 | reverse complement strand
GCGGTGGTCTGTCGAAAATACGCAGCTTCCATGCGCGCAATAAGTCGGCGGAAGTCTTCATTCGCATTGATCTCTCCGAATCCAATCGAGAGTTTGCAGAGGGCGACGAAGACAAGCCGCCCAAATGGACCTACAAAATTGGCATCAAGACCGAAAGACCCCGGTCGGGGGCTGTGGTGGTTTCGCATGAAGCGGTCTACAAAGACGGCAAGAAATTATTGCAGCGCCCGGACAAGCAGGATGAAGAAGATCCGGAGCGTTTCAGGCAAACGCATTTGGAGCAGATCGGAAGCAACAGAACGTTCAGGGATATCGCTGACTTTTTGAGCGGAATTTCCTATATGCACTTGGTTCCGCAGCTGCTGGATCGCATGAAGGAGATTGATGAAAAAACTCGAGATATTTATCTGAGAAAAATCAGCAGCGTGGTTGGAGCGGCCAGCCCCGGCCTGGATGATGTCCGGTTTGACCAGGACCCATTTGGCAGATATCAGATCACGGCAAGCCGCAGCATCGGCGGGTCAAAGAGTGTCAGGCTGGAGCAGAAACAATTATCCGACGGGACGCTGAAGCTGATCGGCCTGGTTTGGTCGCTTCTGGAAAAGAGCGCCGCACTGTTGTTGGAGGAGCCCGAAGATGCCCTGCATTTTGGGATAGTCGGAAAATTTACCTGGCTTTTATACAAGGCTCAGGAAGGGCAAAAAAATCGATATCAAACTTTTGTCAGCACGCACAGCCGTGAATTGTTGTCGGACGAGCAGATCGATCCCCGGGAAGTTCTGATGCTGGAGCCGTCGCCAAATTCCGTCCAAGGTGCGAATATTTACGTCGCCAATGAGTTTGACTTCGTCAAGACCCTGCTGGAGGTCGGAGAATCAATCGGAGACATTGTTGTTCCAACCACAAAATCAAAAGACCATCTAAAGCTCGCTTTTGACGTATGAGCCGCGCGGATATCTACGTCTTTCTCATCTGTGAAGATGACCTGACCGAGGCGGTCATTGGCAAAATGCTTCAGCAAACCGGAAGGGGTTTCTTCATCATTAAATCTGTGCGCTGGAACAAGAGCAAAATTCAGAGGGAAATCTCCAATCTCAACCACTCCGCAAAAGGCAGCATGCTGAACTTGGTGGTGACGGACCAGGATACGCCAGGCAACTGCCCTGCAGGCGCCCTTGAAAACCTGGGGGCTCCGCTGGCGCCCAATCTGCTCTACCGTTTTGCCGTGATGGAGGTCGAGTCCTGGGTCATGGCCGACCGGGAGAATTTCTCCGAATTTTTCTCGGTCAGAATCAACGCTCTGCCCCAGCATCCCGATGAAGTGATCAACCCCAAAGAGCATCTGGCTGGGCTGATCAGAAAATTTGGATCAAAGAACATTGATCAAGCGGGCAGGGGCTATAACCCGATTTTGGGCGAATTCGTTGGCAATTGCTGGAATGTCAGCAACGCACAAAAATACTCCCCCAGCCTGAAGCGCACCTATCAGCGCTTGCAAAACCATCAACTGCACCTATCGGGAGGCTGAACATGCCGGAAGAAAATCACAAGCTCATCATCAACAGGCCGGGCGAGGCGCCGCAGTCGCACTGGCAGCGCAATGAGGAAACCGGCCAATTGCAATTGCAGCCCGGCCGCCGACCGGCGGGGTATTACGTCTCTGACACGTCGGCCAAGAGTCCTGATGAAGATCGCGGGCGCTACATCGAGCTGGAGCTGGTCAATCAAATCCGCCGGCGCGTCGACACCTGGCGCGAAAACGACTGTCCCGGCATCACCGCAACCACCCGCAAACTGCTCGCCCACTGGCGCGACGAGGAGCGCGATCCCAGGTTTTTCTTCTGCCAGCTGGAGGCCATCGAGACGCTGATCTGGCTGGTCGAAACCCGCGAGGCCGAGGAGGGCGGGATCCGTATCCCCGGCGACGGCGGCGCCTTCAAAAGGCTCTGCTCCAAGCTGGCCACCGGCACCGGCAAGACCGTGGTCATGGCCATGCTGATCGCCTGGCAGGTGTGCAACAAGGCGGCAAACCCCCAGGACACCCGCTTCGCCAAAAACTTCCTCATCGTCGCCCCCAACCTGACCGTGCGCGAGCGGCTCGGCGTGCTGGATCCGGGGGATGAAAAAGCGGGAAATTACTACCGGGAATTCGACATCCTGCCGCAGGGCTGGGGAGACCGTCTCAGCAGCGCCCAGATCAGGATCTGCAACTGGCACAAGCTCAGCTGGGAGACCGAGGAAGCCCTCTCCAAAAAGGTCGGCGTCGACAAGCGGGGCGCCAGGAGCGATGCCGCCTACGTGCGGGATGTGCTGGGCAGTGAGATGTCCGGCGCCTCGAAAATCGTGGTGATCAACGACGAAGCCCACCACGCCTGGCGCGTTTCGTCAGGCGGCGCCCAGCCTGAGGATGTCAGCAGGGCCGAAAGGGAGGAGGCGACCAAGTGGGTCGGCGGCCTCGACCGCATCCACAAAGTCCGGGGCATCCTGAACTGCTTTGATTTCTCCGCCACGCCCTTCGCCCCGAGCGGCAGGCAGACCAGCGAGGAGGCGCTGTTCCCCTGGATCGTCAGCGACTTCGGCCTGACCGACGCCATTGAGACTGGGCTGGTCAAGACCCCGCGCGTCGTCGTGCGCGACGACTCCAAGACCGACCCGTCGCCGTTCAAGTCCAGGCTCTACCACATCTACTCGGACGATGAGGTGAAGGATGATCTGAACCGGAAGCAGGTGTCCCCGCACACCCCGCTGCCCGACCTGGTCAGCCAGGCCTACGCGCTGCTGGGCAGGGACTGGTCCGAAACCCGAAAGGCCTGGAAGAGCAGGGGCGGCGACACCCCGCCGGTGATGATCACCGTCTGCAACCGCACCGAGACCGCCGCCCGCATCAGGTGCGCCTTTGAGCACGGCAATCTGGCGGTCGACGCCGCACTCTGCGATGCCGAGAGCATG
Organism: Gammaproteobacteria bacterium AqS3; assembly: GCA_001750645.1. GTDB lineage: Bacteria > Pseudomonadota > Gammaproteobacteria > MEIF01 > AqS3 > AqS3. Next base: position 16,941 of record MEIF01000041.1, on the reverse strand, counting down.
CTGCACATCGACTCCAAGGTGCTCGAAAGCGCCGAGGCGCAGGATGCCGAGGGTGCGGGCGATGCCGAGGACGCCCGCGCGGAAAGCAGGCCGAAAACCAAAAAGCAGCAGGCCGCTTACCTGCGCGAGCAGGTCAACACCGTCGGGCGACCGGGCGCACCCGGCGCCAGAATCCAGAATGTGATCTCGGTCGGCATGCTGTCCGAGGGCTGGGACGCCAAGACCGTCACCCACATCATGGGGCTGCGCGCCTTCACCAGCCAGCTGCTCTGCGAGCAGGTGGTCGGCCGCGGGCTGCGGCGCGAGTCCTACGACGTCAACGAGGAGACCGGGCTGTTCGAGCCGGAGTACGTCAACGTCTTCGGCGTGCCGTTTTCCTTCCTGCCGCACGAGGAGGACGGCGCCAAGCCGCCGCCGCCCGACCCCAAATACTGGGTCTATCCGCTGGCCCCGCGCGCCGGGGAATTCGGCATCGACTGGCCCAATGTGCTGCGCATTGAATACCTCCAAAAGAACCGGCTCCAGGTCGACTGGGACAGCGCCGAACCCTTTGAGATCAACACGCTCGACGCCGTCACGGCCGCCGACTTGGCCAAGACGCTGGGCGCCCGGCTGGAGGATGAGCAGAACCTGCTGGAGATCGATCTCAAGCGGCTGCTCGCCGATGCGATGCGCCTGCAGACCCTGACCTTCAAGGCGGCGAGCGCGGCCTACCAGGAGTTCGGTTCGAGGTGGCGGGGCGGCCAGGGTCATCTGATCGGCCAGCTGGTGCGGCTGGCCGAGGATTTCATGCACTCGGAGAAGGTTCGCTTCACGCCCGAGCCCGCCGAGCCCGAGCGCAGGCGGCTGTTCACCGCCCTGTACATGACCCGGATCGTCAACTTCTTCATCGATGCCATCCGCCAGAGCAACATCGACCGTCGCGAGCTGGTTCTGGACACCAGCCGCCCCATCTGCGGCACCGGCGACATGAAGCCGTGGCGCACCAGCAAGCCCTGCAGGATCACGGAAAAAAGCCACATCAACCGCTGCGTGCTGGACAGCACCTGGGAGGCGTCGGAGGCGTCCACGCTGGAGGCGAGCCCGCTGGTGCAGGCGTGGGTCAAGAACGATCACCTGAAGTTCGAGGTCTTCTACACCCACAGGGGCGTGGTGCGCCGCTACCGCCCCGACTTTCTGATCCGGTTCCGCAGCGGTGCGATGCTGGTGCTGGAGGTCAAGGGCGTGATGCGGCCGGCGGACGCCGCCAAGCACCGGGCGATGCGGGAGTGGATCAAGGCCGTCAACGAGAACAGGCAGTACGGGCAGTGGGCTTTTGAGGTCTCCAGAGACCCCGGCGATCTGCACGGCATTCTCAGGCGGTGCGGCGAGTCCCAGTCCCTGGCGGCCTGATGCGGCCTGATGCGGCGGTTGCGGCGGTTGCGGCGATCCCGTCAAGGCCGTGCAGCGGCGTCGCTTATCAGTAGAATGCCCACCGAGCGAGCCAACACAAGCCGACTCCATGAGCAACATCCGCGCATTCGCAAAATCCTTTTTTCTACCCTGCATCGCCATCCTGGCGGGAATCATCCTGTCCGGCTGCGGCCCGAGCGGAGCGATGGTCAAAGTTCGTTCAGCCGAGGGCGATATATGCGTCCGAGCGACCAAGGGCGATGAGAACACAACCGCCGCCTATCTGGTGCTGGACAACTACGACCCCAGCGACACCGAGTGGTTCCTGGTCGGCGCCAGCAGCCCGCAGGCGGGCAGCGTTGAAATCCACACCGTGGTCGACGGCGAGACCGAGGGCACCAAGACCATGCAGAAGGTCGACCGCCTCTCCATTCCGCCCCAGGGGTCTCTGGTGCTCGCACCGAGACGCGAGCATCTGATGCTGTTTGACGCCAGCATCGAGCTGCGCGCCGACGTGACGCTGAACCTGACGGTCGAATCGGCCGACGGTGTCCAGCAGCAGATCAGCGCCACCACCCAGTCGCGCAGCATCTGCGGCCTGGGCGAATAGTCTGAGGCGGGGCGGCGGCCCCGCTCGAAGGGAGGAGGTGCAGCCATGGATCTGATGACTCGAATCGTTTTAAGCCTGCCCGGCTTTGCGCTCAACAGCATGGCCAAGGGGCCGATCAAGCTCGAGAGCGGGCGCGTCATGGACCCGCAGTTCGCCCTGATCACCTATCAGGGCAATCAGGCCCCGCCGCTGCACACGCTGCCGCTCGACGAGGCGCGCGCGACTTACCTGGAGCTGGTCAACGCCATCGGCGGCGAGGCCAAGCTGATGCAGGAGATCGTCGACATGAAGCTGGGCTCGGTGCCGGTGCGGCGCTACATCCCGCACAACCTGTCCAGGCCGGCGCCGGCGCTGATGTACATCCACGGCGGCGGCTTCACCATCGGCGATCTGGAGACGCACCATGTGCTGTGCACCTATCTGGCGCAGGGCGCTGGTGCGGCGGTGTATTCGGTCGACTACCGTCTGGCGCCGGAGCATCCCTACCCGGCGGCGGTGGACGACTGCAGGGAGGCCTGGATCGCCCTCAACGAGATGGCCGGCGAGGAAAACCTTGACCCGGCCCGCATTGCGGTCGGCGGCGACAGCGCCGGCGGCAACCTCAGCACCGTCCTCAGCCAGCTGGCGCTCAGCGAGGGCTTTGCGGCGCCGGCCGCACAGCTGCTGATCTATCCGGCGGTCGACCTGATGCCCGACAACCTCTCGATGCGGGAGTGCGCCGAGGGGTTTGCGCTGACGCGCGACGGCATGGACTGGTTCTTCTCCAACTACACCAAGGATGTCGAGAACCCCTCCGAACTGACTTCAATGATCCCGATCCGCAACAAGCTCGACGGCCTGGCGCCGGCGATTGTCATCACGGCCGGGTTTGACCCGCTGCGCGAGGAGGGTGAGCAGTATGCAAAAGCCCTGGAGGCCGCCGGCGTCAAGACGCGCTTCCGCGAGCACCCCGACATGCCGCACGCCTTCGCCCAGATGATCGGCCTCAACCAGGGGCGCCGCGCGGTCGAGCAGATGGCCGCCGACCTGAGGGAGTTTCTCAGCTAGACGGCTCGGCTGCTGCGGGCGGTTGATTTTTTGCTCATTTATCTCCGTCACTGGACACATTCAAAAATAAACGCACCAATTGAGTGTTGACGTAGTAGTTATTGCGTCCTATTTTCGTTTCTTCAACAAACCCTTTGGCAGCCAATTCTTTGAGATATTTGCGGGCGGTCTGTCGGCTCTGCAGCAAATCTTTTTGCAGAAATTTAATTCGTGTGTAGGGATGTCGAAACAAATTGTTGAGCAAGTCCTGAGAATAGATTTTGGGCAGCTCACTGCGCAGGCGAAACAATGTCGAAGTTGTATTGGGGCGGGAATGGGTCAAGTTGGTTCGAGGCGTCCATTTGGGTGAGGTTAATGTGCAGAAGGCTGCCTATGATATGTATACGAAACGGCGTTTTTGTATACATGTCCGGCTAATAGGTATACGAAACGGCGTTTTTGTATACATGTCCGACTGATAGGTATACGAAACGGCGGTTTTGTATACACGTCCGGCTAATAGGTATACGAAACGGGGTTTTTGCATACATGTCCGGCTGATAGGTATACGAAACGGCGTTTTTGTATACACGTCCGGCTGATAGGTATACGAAACGGCGTTTTTGTATACACGTTCGGCTGATAGGTATACAAAACAGCGTTTTTGTATACACGTCCGGCTGATAGGTATACAAAACGGCGTTTTTGTATACATGTCCGGCTGATAGGTATACGAAACGGCGGTTTTGTATACATGTTCAGCGGATAGGCATGCGGATCCACGCACACCCGCACTGGTGTTCCGGGTCAACCGGCGCTCCGGGTCAATGAGACCCAGCCCCAGCCCCAGCGATCAGAAGCCTTAGTCGGTCTTCTTGGCTTCTTCTTTCTTGCCGTCTTCGCCGACCGTGATGGCACCCGAGCCGTCCGGCTGCGCCTGCAGTTTGCGCAGCAGCGGCACGAAGGCCAGTATCAGCAGGCCGATGATGGCGCCGAGCCAGCCCAGGCTGCCGAAGAAGTCGCCGTAGATGGTCGAGGCGTTGACCAGGTCGACGGTCTCGCCGTCGGGGGTTTCAATGCTGGCCAGCGCCGCCAGCACGCCGCTGACGTACTCGGCACCGGCCGAGGCCAGGAACCAGGTGCCCATCATCGTCCCGACCAGCTTGAACGGGGTCAGCTTGGTGACCATCGACAGCCCCACCGGCGACAGGCAGAGCTCGCCGGTGGTGTGGAACAGGTAGACCAGCACCAGCCAGATCAGCGCGACCTTGGTGCCCTCCTCGGTCAGCGACATGCCCAGCACCAGCACGAGGAAGCCGAGCCCTGCCTGAACGATGCCGAGGCCGAACTTGGTGGCGTAGCTGAGGTGGATGTTGCGCCGCTCGAACCAGGTCCACAGCATGGCGAACACCGGCGCCAGCAGCAGGATGAAGATCGCGTTGAGCGACTGGATCTGCCCGGCGGTGACCTCATAGCCCATGACCACCCGGTCTGTGATGCGGTCGGCGAACAGGTTGAGCGAGGTCGGCGCCTGCTCGAACAGCGCCCAGAACAGCACCGAGAACAGCGTCAGCAGGATGACCAGAATGATGTGGTTGCGCTCCTGGCGCTCGGCGCGGCGGGCGCAGTGCCAGATCCAGAACAGGTAGACCGCCACAAAGGTCAGCAGCACCCCGCCGCCGACGATCTGATGGCGCTGCAGCAGCCAGTGGATGGCCACCACCGAGATCAGCGAAATCGCGTAGATCCAGTGCTCAAACTTCAGCCCGAAATGAATCTCGGCGAGCTTCTCGGGGTTGGTCGGCTCGGCCAGCCCCTTGAGATATTTCTGCCCCCACAGGAAGGTCAGCAGCCCGAGCAGCATGCCGATGCCGGCGGCGCCGAAGCCGTAGGACCAGCCGACGGTCTCGCCGAGCCAGCCGACGAACAGGCTGGCGCTGGCGGCGCCGAGGTTGATGCCCATGTAGAAGATGGTGAAGCCGCCGTCCCGGCGCCCGTCGCCGGGCGGGTAGAGCTCGCCGACCATCCCGGAAATGTTGGGCTTCAGAAAGCCGACGCCGACGCAGATCAGCGCCAGGGCGGTGAACATGAAGTTGATGCCCACGGCATCGCGCTCGACGACCCCCATGGCATCCCGCACGGCGGCGTCGCCCTCGACGGCCATTGCGGTGTGGCCGGCGACCAGCAGCAGCCCGCCGAACACCACGGCCTTGCGGAAGCCGAGGTAGCGGTCGGCCAGCACCCCGCCGATGACCGGCAGGCAGTAGACCAGCGCGGCGTAGGCGGCATAGGTGTGCGCGGCCTCGGCATCGGTGAACAGGTGGTACTTGACCAGATAGAGCACGAGCAGGGCGCGCATGCCGTAGTAGCTGAAGCGCTCCCACATCTCGGTGGCGAACAGCACGAACAGCCCGGCCGGATGGCCGAGCAATTCCCGCTGCAGGTGTGGTGCCGTGGTGTTGTCGTTCATGTCAATCCCCCCTGATGTCCCTTATTCGATGGTGCTGTTCAGGCGGCGAGCACCCGCTCGCGCGCACTGTGGTACTGCTGTTCAAGCGCATCGACGATCTCGGCGATCGGCTGCACTTTTTCGATTCCGGCGATGCCCTGTCCCGATCCCCATATATCCTTCCAGGCCTTTTTCTCGGTATTGCCGCCGGAGCCGAAATTCATGTCGGACTTGCTCCCCTCCGGCAGGTTCTGCGGGTCCAGCCCGGCGTTGCTGATCGAGCCGGACAGGTAGTTGCCGTGCACCCCGGTGAACAGCGATGAGTAGACGATGTCCGAGGCCGAGGAGTCGACCAGCATCTGCTTGTAGCCCGGGTCGGCATTGGCCTCCTCGGAGGCGATGAAGCGCGAGCCGATGTAGGCGACATCGGCGCCCATCGACAGGGCCCCCAAGACCGAGGCCCCGTTGCCGATGGCGCCGGACAGGGCGATGCAGATCTCATCGCCGAACTCGGCGCGCATCTCGCTGACCAGGGCGAAGGGCGAGAGTGTCCCGGCGTGCCCGCCGGCGCCGCTGCAGACCGGAACCAGGCCGTTGACCCCGTCCTTGATGGCGCGGCGGGCGTGGCGCATGTTGATGACGTCGTGGATGACGATGCCGCCGTAGGACTGAATCTCCTGGACCACCTCGACCGGCGCCCGCAGCGAGGTGATGACGATGGGCACCTTGTGCCGCACGCAGGCCATGACGTCGTGCTCGAGACGGTCGTTCGAGGTGTGGCAGATCTGGTTGACCGCATAGGGGGCGACGATGGCGTCGGGGTTGGCTTTCTGGTGGGCGTCCAGCTCGGCGGTGATGCGCTCGAGCCACTCGTCCAGCACGGGCTCCGGGCGCGCGTTGAGCGCCGGAAACGAGCCGACGATGCCGGCCTTGCACTGGGCGATGACCAGCTCGGGGCCGGAGACGATGAACAGCGGCGAGCCGATGACGGGGATGCGCAGGCGGCCTTTCAGGACGGATGGGAGAGCCATGGACGGGATTCCTTATTCATATTCAGCGCGCGCGAGGGGTGGGTGAAACACGGGTCATCGGGACTACAGCCAGCGGCGCACGCGCGAGCAGTAGTCCTGGTATTCGTCGCCGAGGGTCTCGCTGAGAACGGCCTCCTCGGAGAGCACAAAGGCGTAGTGCATCAGCAGGGCGAAGACGACGACGACCAGCAGGGCGGAGAGCGTTCCCGCCATCAGAGCCGCCCCCAGCAGGGAGGCGATGCCGGCGGCGTAGATCGGGTTGCGCGAGTAGGCGTAGGGGCCCTTGCACAGCAGCGTGGTGGTGGCGTGGAAGGGCTTGATCGGCGTCTCGGCGGCGCGGAACAGGCGCGCGCAGAACCAGACCATCACCAGCCCGGCGACGAACAGCAGAAAGCCGAGCGCCGCAAGCCCAGGCACGTCGGGCAGGCGCATCCAGGGCTTGATCCAGCTCAGGGCGATGATGGCCGCCAGCCCGATCCCGAAGTACACCGGCGGGATGATGCGCGTGACGCGCGGCATCGACGTCGACTGGCGGGACTGGTTGTCCTGCGGGCTCTCGCTCATGACGCGCGCGTCCTATTCATCATTCATCATTCATCGCCCAGCAGCTCAAGTGCGGCGGCGGTGGTGGCCTCGACTCCGGTGCGCAGGCTGGTCTTGTAGTCCGGCAGGAACGTCGAGGAGTGCAGCGAGGGCAGCGGGGTCTGGGTCTGCATGGCCTTCTCGAAGGTCTTGCGGCTGACCCCGCCGAGCCAGAAGATCACCGAGGGGATCTTGGGCTCGACCTGGCCGTAGCGCCCGAAGTCCTCGCCGCCCATGACCGGGTCGACCTTGACGGTCTTGGCGGCGCCCATCTTGTCGCGCCAGACCCCGGCGAGGCGCTCGGCGAGCTCGGGGTTGTTGAAGGCCGAGGGCGTGTATTCGTCCTGAACCTTGACCTCGGGCAGCAGGTCCTCGGGCAGGCCGGCGGCCATGCCCTGGCCGCGGACGATGCGGCGGATGGCCGAGAAGATCTGCTGGCGGGTCTCCTGCGAGTAGCTGCGCACGGTCAGCTGCAGGTGGGCGCGGTTGGAGATGACGTTGTGCTTGTGCCCGGCGTGGAAGGCGCCGACGGTCACCACGGCGGGTGTCAGCGGGGACAGCTCGCGGCTGACGATGGTCTGCAGCGACCCGACGATGCTCGAGGCCAGCACGACGGGATCCTTGGTGGTGTTGGGATAGGCGCCGTGCCCGCCGACACCGTGGACGATGATGTCAACCGAGTCGACATTGGCGAGGGCATAGCCCGGCGTGTAGGCGATCGAGTCCGAGGGCAGCGCCGAGCTGACGTGCAGGGCGAGGTTGTAGTCCGGCCTCGGGAACTTGGTGAACAGGCCGTCGGCCAGCATGTTGCGGGCGCCCTGGCCGACCTCCTCGGCGGGCTGGGCGATGGCGATGAGCGTCCCCGACCAGCTGTCCTTGATCGACACCAGCCGCTGCAGCGTGCCGATCAGCGAGGTCATGTGGATGTCGTGCCCGCAGGCGTGCATCACCGGCTGCTCGACCCCGGCGGAGTTCTTCATCCGCACCTTGCTGGCGAATTTGGCGCCGGTCTCCTCGAGCACCGGCAGGGCGTCCATGTCGGCCCGCAGCATCAGGGTCGGCCCCGAACCGTTGCGCAGCACCCCGACCACGCCGGTGCCGCCGATGCCCTCGGTGACGGTGAAGCCGAGCTTGCGAAAGTGCTCGGCCATGAACTTGGCGGTCTGGTTCTCGACGTTGGAGAGCTCGGGGCTGCTGTGCAGCTGGCGGTAGATCTTCTCAAGCGAGCGCCAGTTGGGAGCCTCGGCAGCTGCGGCCGCACCGGGCATTCCGATCAGCGAGCCGAGCAGCAGGAAGGCCGTCAAAAAAGCGCGAAATGCGCCTGCAAAAGAGCCCGTCATCGGTGCGCCCGGCGGATTTGCGGCGGCAATATAACGCATTGCCGCACCCACCCTAGTCGCGCGAGCGCAGAATGCGCCCGCGCGCGCGCTGCCATTCCCGCCGCTTGACATCCTCGCGCTTGTCGCGCTGGTGCTTGCCGCGCGCCAGGGCAATCTCGCACTTGGCGAGGTTGTTTTTCCAGTGCAGCCTGAGCGGCACGCAGGTCTTGCCGCGGATCGTCGTATGCGCCATCAGCTGGGCGATTTCGCGCCGGTTGAGCAGCAGCTTGCGGGTGCGGTCGGGCTCCAGGTTGTCCCGGTCGGCGGTGTTCGGCAGCGGCTGGATGCTGAGGCCGATCAGCCAGACCTCGGACTGCGCCACGTGGACGTAGGCGTGGGTCAGGTTGGCACGGCCGGCGCGCAGCGCCTTGACCTCCCAGCCGTGCAGCACCATGCCGGCGTCGTAGCGGGTGTCGATGTGGTAGTCGTGCCGGGCGCGGCGGTTGACGAATTCCCTGCCGGCGGTTCTGTCCTCGGGCATGTCGGCTCGCAGCTGAGGCGGGCGGGTGCAAAATTATGCTGCATTCGCCCGCCGCCTTAAACTGCCCGGGCGAAATGGCGGCACCGGACATGGTTTCGGCACCGGGTGCACCCGATCCGGATCTCACCATCAAGCTGCGCGAATGGCTGCGCCTGGCCCCCTGCGGGGTGCCCGCCGTGGCGATCTGGCTGGTTCCGCCGCCGGCCAAGCCCGCCGCCCTGCTGCTCTTCCTGGCCTCGGTGCCGCTGTTCTGGATGGTGTCGGCGCGCCCGGGGCTGGAGCTGCGCGCCCGCTGGTATGCCCTGGCGCCCTGGGCTGCGGCGCTGGCCGCCGTGGCGCTGGCCTGGGTCGGGGAGCAGATCGCCGCCTGCGTGACCTCGTTCTGCGCCACCGCCGGACTGCTGGCGCTGGAGCGCAGATACTCGATGCTCGATGACTGGCGCGCCGACCTGCGCGCCCGGGTCACGCTGCGCCTGGGCATCGTGCATCTGACCAGCCTGGCCTACGCCTACGGAGCCGCCTGAGCCGTGCCGGAGCGCCGCACCGGGGAGGTCCTGCACGGCGTGCGGCGCCAGCTGCACGAGGCCGGCGTGGCCGAGGAGCCCTCCGCCCAGGCCAGGGCGCTGGTGCGGGAGTGCACAGGCTGGAGCGACGCCGATTTGATCGCACGGCGGGATCGGCCCCTGCCCGGGGGCGCCTCCGAGCGGCTCCGGGAGCTTGTCGAGCGCGCCTGCGGCGGCGAGCCGCTGGCCTACATCCTGGGGCGCTGCGGGTTCTGGACGCTCGAGCTCAGGGTCGGCCCCGAAGCGCTGATCCCGCGCCCGGAGACCGAGCGCCTGGTCGAGGTGGCGCTCGAGCAGTGCGGCGGCGGGGGGGCGCTCAGCGTCGCCGACCTGGGCACCGGCAGCGGGGCGATCGCCCTGGCGCTGGCGAGCGAGCGTCCCGACTGGCGCCTGCTGGGTCTGGATGCCGCAGCCGAGGCGCTCGACCTGGCGCGCCGCAACGCCGCAGACTGCGGCCTGGATTCGGTGCTCTGGTGCCGCGGCGACTGGTGCACCTGCCTGGGTGACGCCCGCTTTGATCTGCTCGTCGCCAACCCGCCCTACGTCGCCGAGGGCGACGCCCACCTGGCCGATCTGACCTTTGAGCCGCGCAGCGCTCTGGTGGCGGGCGAGGGCGGGCTGGCGGATCTGCGGTGCATCGTCGGGCAGGGTGCGCGCTGCCTGCGTCCCGGCGGGCGCCTGCTGCTCGAGCACGGCGCCGGCCAGGGCGCCCAGGTGCGCTCGATGTTTGCCGTCCCAGGCTGGTGCGACATTCAAACCTGGTGCGACCTGGACGGGCGCGAGCGCATCAGCGGAGCGCGCCGGAGCGATGTCTGAGGGGGCATCGCCAACCGGATGGGCAGTGCTAAAATCGCCGCCGGACCCGTTTCGGGGCGCAACGTGAGGCAAGGCTTTTCCTCTTTTTCGATCTGGTCTTATCTGTGCGCTTTCGCGCTGCTCGGTGCGGTGCTGGCGAGCGCTCCGCTGCAGGGTCAGCAGGCCGGCTTCACCTCCGACAAGGCCATGTTCGCCGGCGGCAATTTCTGGTACATCCAGGAGGCGTTTGACGGTCTCGACGGCATCTTTGCGACGCGCGTCGGCTTCATGGGCGGGCTCGACCCGCTGCCCTCCTTCACCAGCGTCGACCGCAACCGCACCGACCCCGACGCCCACATTCACGTCATCGAGATTCGCTTCAACGCCGCGCAGATCACCTACGAGCAGCTGATCTACATCTTCCTGCGCCAGATCGACCCGACCGACGACGGCGGCCAGCTCGACGAGCGCGGCTACCCCTACCGCACGGGGATCTTCTACTACGGCGAGGAGCAGCGCGTCATCGCCGAAAAGGCCCTGAACAAGCTGAAGAGCTCCAAGTGCTTTGACAAGGAAATCGTCACCCGGCTGGAGCCGGCCACCAACTTCTTCCCGGCGACAGACCTGCGCCACCTCAACTTCCACCGCAACTATCCCGAGCAGTACAAGCAGCTTCGTTACGCCACCGGTCGCGACACCTTTCTGACCCAGATCTGGGGCACCCCCGAGGACGCCAAGAAGAAGCTGATGCTGCCGCCATCCTGTTCCTGAGCGCCCGCCGCAGCCCCCGAACCGCTTCTCGCAGCCGCGCCGCCCTCTGGCTGCTGATCTGCCTGGGGGCGCTCTGCACCGCCGCCCCCGTCCAGACCCCCGCACAGAACATCTCGGTCTCGGTGCACACGCCCCCCTCGGACAAGCACCGCACCGCCATATTCGCCGGCGGCTGCTTCTGGTGCATGGAGGAGCCCTTTGACCGGCTCAGGGGCGTCATCAGCACCCGCGTCGGCTACATCGGCGGCAGCACGGTCGACCCGACCTACAAGCAGATCACCACGGGGCGCACCGGGCACGCCGAGGCGGTTGAGATCACCTACGACCCGGACAGGGTCGACTACGGGCAGCTGCTGGCGGTGTTCTGGCGCCAGATCGACCCGACCGACCCCGGCGGGCAGTTCGTCGACCGGGGTTCGCAGTACCGCACGGCGATCTTCTACATCGACGCCGAGCAGCAGCGCCTCGCCGAGGCCTCGCGCGACGCCATGAAGGCCTCGGGGCGCTTTGGCCCGGCCAGGCTGGTCACCGAAATCGTCGAGGCCGGAACCTTCTACCCGGCCGAGGACTACCACCAGGACTACTACAAGAAGTCCAGCTCGCGCTACAAGTACTACCGCTTTCACTCCGGCCGCGACCGCTACCTCGACCGGATCTGGTCGGACGAGCGCTAGGCGCCGGGATACCAGCGTGGACGTGCTAGCTCGAGCGCCCGCTGGTGCGCGCCGAGCCGATGTGCCGGTGGATCTGCGCGCTGAAGCGCTCCAGCGGCGAGGTGTACTTTGAGAACAGCAGGATGTACAGGCAGGGGATGGTGTAGAGCGCCAGCAGCGTCGCCCCGCTGACGCCGCCGGCGACCGCCACGGCCAGCGGCGGCCAGAAGTCGCCGCCGGCGATGATGAGCGGCATGAAGCCGCAGATGGTGGTCAGCGTGGTCGAGACGATGTGGCGGGTCTGCCGCATCACCACGCGGCGGATGGCGTCGCGATCCCCAGCCGCCGCCCTGGGGTCGTCGCGCAGACCCGAGGCCACCACGATGGCGTCGTTGATCGACACACCGACCAGCCCCAGCGAACCCATCACGGCGGTGTAGTTGAACGGGTAGTTGCCCAGCCTCAGCCCCAGAAAGCCCAACCCCAGCCCCAGCATGCCGGTGCCGAGCACCATGGCGGCGATGCGGAACGAGCCCATGGCGTAGACCACCACGGTCAGGATCAGGATCAGGAAGACCGGAATGGTCGAGGTGACCTTGCCCATGGCGTCCGAGCGCTCGGCGGCCTCCCCGGCGAAGTTGAGCGTGTAGCCCGGCGGGGCATTGATCGGGTCGGCGCTGCGCAGCCGGTTGAATTCGGCGACGGCGGCCGAGGTAAAGCTGTAGGGCTCGACGTGCCCGCCGATGACATTCAGCCGCCTGGAGTTGAGGCGCACGATCTGGGACGTCGAGGGCACCAGCTCAAAGTCGGCGTAGGCGTCGACCGTGCTGCTCGCCGGGGCGCCGGCGCTGCCGACGAGCGGCACCGAGGCCAGCTCGCTGGAGTCGCCCAGCGGACTCAGGCGCACGCGGATCGGCAGCTCCTGGGCGCCCTCGAGGACGGCCGAGACCCTGACCCCCTCGGTGGCCAGCGCCAGGCTCTGCGCCAGCGGGGCGCCGCCGAGCCCCGAGCGCGCCAGTGCGAAGTCGCTGGAGACCGCCTGCAGTTTGGGGCGGCTGGCGCCCATTTCGGTCATCGTATAGGTCACCGAACCCACCCGGGCGAGGCGCTTGCGCACCTCCTCGCCGACCGACTTGAGCACCTTCAGATCGTTGCCGTAGAGCTCGATCTCGACCGGCACGCGCACCGGCGGCCCCTGGCCGAAGGGCTTGGTGAGCACCATGCTCTCGGGAAACTCCGAGCGCAGCCGGTAGTCGAGCTCCTGGATGACCCGCTTGGTCGCCGCCGCCGAGGCGGTGTTGACGAAGCCGCTGACGTAGTTGGGCTGGCCGTCAACGTTGCTCATCAGGTTGTAGTAGACCCGCGGCATCGGCTCGCCGATGAACCAGTGGTTGCCCCTCACCTCGGGGAATTCGGCAAGGATGCTGCGCAGCCGCAGGACCTCCTCGCGGGCGGCGTCGGCGTCGGCGTGGCGCGGCAGCACCAGCTGCACCTGGAACTGGTTGCGGTCGGTCGGCGGGAAGAAGGAGATCTCCAGCGTGGTCAGCGAGATGAAGCCCAGCGCCGGCAGCACCAGCCCGATGGCGATGCCGCGCCAGGGGCGCTCCATGGCGTAGACCAGCGTGCGCTCGTACCACGCGGCCAGCCGCTCATTGGAATAGCCGCCGTGGCGCGTGTAGTCGACATTGCCGCTGCGCTCCAGATAGGCGCTGACGGCCAGCACCACCGTCAGCGAGATGAACAGCGAGCTCAGCACCGACAGCGCCACCATCGAGCCCATCGTCCCGGTGAACTCGCCGATGGCGCCCGGGGCCAGCGCCACCGGCATGAAGGCGAACACCGTGGTCAGGGTCGAGCCCAGCAGCGGGCGCCACAGCCGCCTCGCCGCCATGGCCACCGCATCGCCCGGGGGCACGCCCTCCAGCCGCCGGTGCTTGTACTCCTCGTTGAGCACGATGGCGTTGTCAATCAGCAGGCCGAGCGAGATCACCAGGCCGGTCACCGACATCTGGTGCAGCGGAATGCCCAGCCAGGTCATCTCGACCAGCACCAGGGCGATCGTCAGGGGCAGGGCGATGCCCACGGCCAGCGCCGAGCGCATCCCCATGGTGAACATCACCACCAGGATGACCAGCACGACGGCGGTGAGCAGGTTGATCACCAGGTCGCCGAGGCGCTCGGAGGTGTAGTGGTTCTGGTCGTAGATGATGTCCATCAGCACGGCGTCGGGCAGCTCCCGCTCGAACTGCTCCAGCACCGAGGCGGCCGACTCGCGCCAGCGGTCGATGCGGTAGTCGTCCTCCATGACGGCCTCGACCACCACGGCGGGGCTGCCGTGCACCAGCGCCTCGCGCATCACCGGCAGGCGCACGCGCTTGCCCACCTCGGCGACATCGTCGAGGCGCAGCACGGCGCCGCCGCCGGCGCTGGCGAGCGGAATGGCGCCGACGCGCTCGACGGCGTCGTAGCTGTCGCCGACCTCGACCGGCAGGCTGAACCCGCCGCCGCTGAAATTCCCCGCCGGCCGGCGCGAGTCAAAGCGCTGCACGGCCTGGGAGACGGCCCCGATCGAGAGCCCTGAGCGGTGCAGCAGCCCGGGGTCGAGCTCGACCATGACCTCCTCCTCGGGGGCGCCGTAGATCTTGGTGCGGTAGGTCTTGGGGATGGCCGCAAGGCGCTGCTCCAGCTCCTGGGCGATGCGCCCCAGCATGCGGGTGCGGTCGGTCTTGTCCGGGTCGTTGGGCCCGAGCCTCTGCCAGCGCAGCGACACCAGCAGCGAGGCCGCCGAGATGATCTGCACGTTCAGCGCCGGGACGACGCCGTCGGGCAGGTCGGCGGCGCGCATCTCGTCGCGCAGCTTGCTCCAGACCCCGTCGGTCTGCGAGGCGTCGATCGACTCCTTCAGCTCGATGAGTATCGCCGCGAACTGGTGGCGCGCGGTTGAGCGTATCTCCTTGATGCCCTCGACCTCGCGCAGGCGCGCCTCGAGCGGCTCGATCACGGTCGACTCGATGCGCTCGGCGTCGGCGCCGGGCACCGCCGCCGTCAGCGAGGCGAAGCGCCGGGTCAGCGAGGGGTCCTCCTGGCGGGCGAGGTTTTCCAGGGCGGCGCCGGCCGAGATCACCAGCACCACCACCATCAGGATGGTCAGGCGGACATTGCGGAAGAAGAACGAGGCGGCATCGCTGGGCGGGGGGCGATGATCAGGGGGCTCGGGGCGGTCGGGGTGGCCGTCGCCGTCGAACTCGTCGCCGCTGGGGCGGCGCTGCCCGTCGCCGTCGAACTCGTCGCCGGGGTTAGCCACCGCAGCGGTTGCCCGGCCTGAGCGTGATGTCCTGCCCGGGCACCAGCAGCTGCACCCCGCCGGTGAGGATGCACTCGCCGTCCTCCACCGACCCCTGCACGTAGGCCTGGTTGCGCTCGGAGTGCAGCACGTCGACCAGCCGGCGCTCGATCCTGAACGTGCGGGCGCCGGCGCCCGGCTTGGGCACCAGCACGTAGATGGCCCACAGCCCCCGCATCGACTCGGACAGCGCCGCCATCGGCACCCAGAAGCCGGGCTCGCTGCGCTTCAGGGCGATGCTGAGCTCGGCCAGATCGCCCGCCAGCGCCGGGGTGTCCTGCGGGATGGCGAAGCGCGCCCGCAGCGTGCGCGAGCCGTCGGCCAGCGCCGGGGTCATCCCCAGCAGCCGCCCGGGCACCTCGGCGCCGTTGATCATCAGCGTGAACTCATCGGACTCGCCGAGGCTGCGCCCGGTCCCGGCGGGCAGCCCGACGATGACCTCCAGGGCATTGGACTCGACCAGCTCGAGCACCGGAGTCCCCGCCGTCACCACGGCGCCCTCGTCGGCAAAGCGCCCCTGGACGCGGCCGTCGTAGGGCGCCTTCAGCTCGCCGTACTCGTAGTTGACCAGCGCCAGCCTCAGGCTGGCGCGCGCCTGATCGACGCCGGCGCTGGCGGCGCGATGGTCGGCGGTGATCTGGTCGTGGCGCTGCTTGGAGATGTGCCCCCGGTCGTAGAGCAGCTGGTTTCGCTGCAGCGTGATCTTCGACAGGTTGGCCACCGCCAGGGCGTTCTTCAGGTTGGCCTGGGCGACGTCCGCCGCCGCCCTGAGCAGCCGGCGATCCAGGCGCAGCAGCACCTGCCCCCTGCGCACCGAATCGCCCTCCTCGACCAGCGCCTTGGCAATGGTTCCCGAGACCTGAAAGGCCATGCGGCTGCGGCGCTGGGCGCGCACCTCGCCGGGGTAGGCGCGCGTCACCTCGTACTGGCTCAGCCGCTTGAGCTGGATGTGGTTGCGGACGATGTCCCCCCGCTCCTGGGCGCCGACCGGAGCGCCGGCGCTCAGCCCCAGCGCCAGAGCGCTCAGCAGGACGAACAACCCCGGGCTGCCGAAAAACCTGGTCATAACCCGTCGCCTGCGGCGAAAAGCCGGCGATTTTACCCGCATCGCATCCGGTTTTTGCAGGTGCGGCGCTAAAATCCGCCGCGCCGCAGCGGGGTCATCGGCATGCTGAATCACTGGGACGACATTCTTCTGCTGCAGGGGCAGCTCTCCGAGGAGGAGCGCATGATCAGCGAGGGCGCCCGCGCCTTTGCCCAGTCCGAGCTGGCCCCGGGGGTCACGCAGGCGGCGCGCAATGAGACCTTTGACCGCGGCATCTTCAACGCCATGGGCGACGCCGGCCTGCTGGGGGCGACCGTGCAGGGCTATGACTGCCCCGGCGCCAGCTACGTCTCCTACGGGCTGATCGCCCGCGAAATCGAGCGCGTCGACTCCAGCTACCGCTCGGCGATGAGCGTCCAGTCCAGCCTGGTGATGTATCCCATTGAAAAGTACGGCAGCGAGGCCATGCGGCAGGAGTACCTGCCCAGGCTGGCCAGCGGCGAGTGGGTCGGCTGCTTCGGCCTGACCGAACCCGACAGCGGCTCCGACCCGGCCAGCATGATCACGCGCGCCGTCGCCGTCGACGGCGGCTGGCGCCTGAGCGGGGCCAAGATGTGGATCACCAGCGCCCCCATTGCCGACGTCTTTGTGATCTGGGCCAAGGACGAGACCGACACCGTGCGGGGGTTCGTGCTGCGGCGGGGCAGCGAGGGGCTCGGCACCGAGACCATCCAGGGCAAGCTGGCGCTGCGCGCCTCGCCGACCGGCAGCATCAGCCTCGACGATGTCTTCGTCCCCGATGAGGGAGTGCTCGACATTCG
>MEIF01000040.1 GCA_001750645.1 Gammaproteobacteria bacterium AqS3 | reverse complement strand
AGTTCGCTTCGTAAATAAGGGAGACGCCCTGTTTTCGCCAAAACAGCATCTGCTAACATAAATCCTTCAGGCGAAAAACTTCTTTTATCATTTACAATATTTTCACTCATATCGGGGATTATAAACGATTCTCATCTGTTTGTCAACAGCATTATTACAATTGATCATTTTCAATCGCAGGCAAACCCATAGCCATATCAGGCGCAATGCCTGTGCGCTTTTTTCCATAGTAGGGGTTGATGCCCTTCATGCGCTTCATCTCAAACACATAGCCGACAACCAGCCCCGACACTTGTCGCTTCACTTCTTCTTCGGTGAGAGGATCGAATTCGCTCTCATCGACAGACTTCCAAAATTCCACGACATTTCGCATCTGATCAGTGTAATAATGATCCTCTCCAAACACTTCCGTGGCCCACGCCAACATGCTTTCGACATTGTTGACGTGATCTTCCTTGGTGCCCCTTGTAATGATGTTCATGAACTCATCCTTCGCTCAGCGATATTGATCGCTTCTTGGTTAGAGTCGATGCCGATGTACCGGCGGTTGAGGTTGCGTGCAGCCACGAGCGTAGTGCCCGACCCGCAAAATGGATCAAGCACGACTCCGCCTTCGGGTGCGCTGGCTTTGATGATGCGCTCGTAGAGTGAGACCGGCTTCTGTGTCGGATAACCTGTGCGCTCTTTCGCCAGTTGCGCCACACGAGTGCAATCGTTCCACCATGACTCTGGAATTTTGCCTTTTTCCAAATACGAACGATGCTCATCATCGGTCATATATTGCCCGTTTTTTTTGAAACCAGTTTTTCCGAGTGCCTTATATGGAACTCGAATATCATCTTTATTGAAAACCCATCGATCAGATTTTGAATACCAAAAAATAGTGTCGTTCTTGCGCGGAAATTGTCTCGTCCCAGGGCTTGATGGTCCGGTATAACACCAGATGATTTCGTTACGTTGATTTTTCGCGCCGAAAATAGTGTCTAAAAGCAACCGGATATAAGAATTCGCCGTTTGGTCGCAATGTAAATAAAGCGATCCGGTCGGTTTGAGTATCCGGTGCATTTCCGTAATCCTAATTCCTAGAAAGACAAGGAAGTTGGCAAACGGTTGGCTTGCGAACTCCTCGACCCAACAGATGTATTCGTGCGCAGCCATAGAGCGTGCGCGCAACAACAGGCCTTCTTCGGCGCGTGTATCGTGCCACCGATCGTCATAAGCCCCGAAGTCACGCCCCTTATTGAATGGTGGGTCGGTTGCGATCAGATCGACCGACTCATCAACCATCTTGCGCATAACGGACAAGTTATCACCGATGATGATGTTGTGGTCGCTGTCTACCATATCCACGCGCCAATTGCCATTCCCAATCCAAGCCATCCGGCATGCCAACCGATCAGCACGCCGATAGCGATCCATCCATCTTTGTTCGAAATCTGCATATCCATTGTTACATACTCCTTTTGGTGCCTTTGTCCAGTGGTGGTTTCTTCTGAGGATTGCTCATCGGATTCTTTTTCGGTGTCGCTCCCAACTGCGCACCGGCCATGGCTCCCGCCATCGGCATGGGGGGATCAGGGATCTTTTTGTTCTCATCGATATTCACATTGTCCAACTGATTCAAAATCTCCCTGCTCTCCTTTTTGTCGATCAAGCCGGAACTGACAAGAAGCGATGTGGATTCGGATGTGATCTTCAATGTTTCCGCTTGATCCATCGCGGTCATTTCGCCCAATCGCCCCCATTCCCAACCCGGCGTTTCTTTCACGCCGGCGTTGCGCGCCATGATGTCCATGAGCATTTCGACTTGCGGATCGATATGCCGCTCCCTGTAGGATTCGACCGCCATACGGTAATCACGCGAATCCCCTTCGCCCGTTGCATTCAAACCGGACGCGGATGCGCCGGTAAATCGTGTCACCGGAACTCCGGCTGCACTGGCAAGCCTTCGCATTTGCCCATCGATGATCGTCACCACTCCCTCAGGGTTGCCGACTTCCAGATTCATCATCTCATCCCCTGCATCGATAAAGGCCATGCGGTTTGATGCGATGCTTGCGCGCATGTTGGCGGCGTACCTTTCCGGGCTCACTTCGTCTCCGACCACTTCGCCGATACCAAGCATGTCCCTAAACCCTTTGATCTTCAACACGGGAACCGCCATGCGTTTGGCAACATCGCCGCCGGTGGCGTTGAGCAACATATCAAGCAGTATATCATCCATTACGCGATTGAGTATGGAATAACCCCAGCGGTTGCTTGCCCCAAGTTTCCAGCCCTCATCCAGCAAACTCCCCACCCCATCGAAACGAATGCACCTGCTTGAATGCACGATCGTCTGACCTTGCCACGGTTTGTCTTGTTCCATGTCTGGCATGTCATCTTTCTTGAGAGGAGCCAGTCCTTCCGGGTTCATGGTCCACATGTAGGAATAAGGCTGGGCATATTCGACCTTGGAGGGATTGAGGTATGTTTCGTGTACCGTCATGCTGTATCGATCGACAACGATCAAATTGCTGATGTCGTCTTTCTTCACATCCTCTACCTTCAATTCCCGCTCGAAGCGGTTGTCGGAAGGGGCGAGCACTAAAAACGCGGTGCCGTAAAGTCGTCCGGCTTTGATGGCTTTCGGCAACTTGCTCCAAAGCCCCAACTTCTTTTCCAACTTCAAAATCGGATCATCGTGTGGTTCCGCCACGCCTTTCCTGATCAAACCGGCACTGAACACATCATCGACCAACAAATCGATGATGCGCGCCGCGACCCACGAATTCACATACATCGATGTCAATTGCTCTCTTGGATATTCTTTCGGAAGATCGATGTATGTGTTGTTGATGATGTCTTGTTCGCCGCCGATTCCCATCGCTTCGTTGTGGAATGTGCGATGCGCCACGAATGTGTCTCTTGCTTCGCCGCTCAAAGGGAATGTGGCAAATAGATTCGGGGGTTGCTGCGGTTTTGCCTCCGGGCGCGGGAACAATGCGTCTTGAATAAAGCGCGTAAACCGATTCATAAGTCTTCCTTTTCAGGCAAGTCTTGGGAAAGACTTCCTTCATATTGCGGATTGGGCTTGAAGTATTCCCCATCCGGTCTGTGATAACGCCCTCCAGGCATGACCCATAAACCTGGAGGGATCAATCCTTGCTCGCATAAGTCGTCCAAAAAGGCGTTGACATCGCTGTTGCGTTTGTGCATATTGCATTCGGCGCAAGCAAGTACGCAATTGCCTGTGCTGTACGGAACACCTGGGATCACTCTATCGACTTGCCCTCCATTTTTTCTAAGGGTAATATCGCAATATGCGCATCTTCCTCCCTGATCTTCTCTTAGTGTGTCATAAAATGTGATGCGTACATTGCTGCCATTGCATTGCTTTCTTTTTTGCGCTTCCTTTGCCTTCGCTCGCGGATCAACGCGCGACTTCATGCGATTGTTGTACCCCTTGACACTGTAATCATATCGTTTCCTGATAACCTTCATCGCTTCCTTTTGCTTTGCAGGGTCTTTATAAGGCATGGCGGATGTAAGGAACGATATAGCCGGATCGACTTCGATCGACCGAACCGAATTTGTCTTTCAAGACAAATCGATCCATCGTGTCGATGGCCGGTTCGATATAACCGCTCATGGATGAGCCAAGCGAAAAATCCTTTTTGGGCTTGACACCGGATTTCGCCTTGCCGCTCACCATAGAAGGGGTGAATCGGAACAAAGTGTATCCATTGGATACAATCCAATTGTATTTTTCGCAGTCGAGCGTGAATCCTGCGGCCGTTTGGTGCCTGCCGCCTTGATTGCCGTATCTGACGCCTTCTATTTCGACAACGACACCCACGGACGGGACAAAGAAATCACATCGCCACCGTCTGTCGGGATTTATCCTGAATTCGCGCTCATAGGGATAACCGGCAATGTCAAGACATTGCGCAAACATCTGTTCGCCTTTGCTAGGTGCTTTTTTTGCCATCGGATATTTCCCGATGGCATATTATACCACACTTCAAGATAAAATGGATGATTATATTTCAATCAAAGCATTGGCATGGCAAACCGGGGTCCGGTGCGTGCTCGATGTTTTCGTACGTGGCGGCCTTCGGGTCTTCCACCGAATAAGTGCCGAAAAACCCGGATTTGGTCATGCTCGGAACTTCTACTTTACCACCGAACATGGAGGATTGCCTCCCCGAACGACCGTATTTCTTTTCGATGTTCGACCACCATTTGATGGAGGCAGGGGAATCCGACAATCCGTCATCATCGCGTAACACGGCTTTCAGGTTGTTCGGTCCCTTCATGAAACAATACACGCAGTTCGACTTCTCCGTGTCGTACGGGAGATTCAAATCAATATCTGCTCGGTGTTTCCAAAAATCGACCACTTGGGGCTTCCCTATGTTGTTTTCGAACAAAGGGAAATAAGGGATGCCATTTGCGCCCTGATCGACAAGTTTTTTCACTCTTGCCGTCTCGTCCGCGCGGAATCCGATGATGTCCACAAAAGGATGGTCGATGTCGTTCAAGGCATGACGCTTGCCGACTGTGCTGTATGCGCCGAAATATTGGGAGGCCCGGATGTAATCGCATTGCAGCAGATACTCTTTGATTCTCAGAATGTCTTCCTTCGATGACTTTCCATTTCTTTTTTTGTGCATGGACCACACCGCTTCTTCGTCCATGATCGGCTTGTTTTTGTGGTGCCCCAGTCTTGGTGTATCGTGTGATTCGGAAAACCAATCCGCCAAAAAATCAATTTTCACTTTTACTTTCATGAACGCAGTGCATGCCCTTCTGCTTCTGTTCGGCACCACGCCTTTGTAGGAAACAAGTTCCTCGAAGACTTCGCCTTTTTGCTTGAACCCTTCCGGCGTGCACTGATTGTCGAATGGAATGGGACGCACCATTTTGTACGATGGGCTCCTGCATGGCAATCCAAATCGCTCTATCTCATAAGTGCAAAACTCGATCCAAAAAAATGGAATGCCCCGCTCCTCGGTCAGTGCAGTGAGCCTTTGGAGGAATCGGTATGTTTCAGTATGCTCTGCGGATGTGTTGGTGAATAAACATACATCGCCTCGCTTGGCGTTTAACATTCCTTGATCGAGGAGATTTATAAGAATCAAACCTGAACTTCTCCCTCCCGACACGTTCATCACGTGCGGGAGAGATCGGTGCCATTCTTCTTTATACTTCATCATCTGATTCGAGAGACCTATTTTTGATTGCTCGCAGCAAAATTTCAGTTGGTTTCCCTGTAGGACATGGCTTGTTTTGCGTGCACATCATGTAATCCCGAATTTTTCCTACTGCCATGCCCAACGCGTATTCGCCGATCTCGTCTTCCGACATGTCATCTCTCATGGTGGTTCTCCTAAAGGAAAAGAGTGTGAATGCACAACGCAAGGGAACCCATGAATGCCACAAAATTCGATGTGATGTAACACACATGGTATGTATCTCTTTGGTGAAATGGAGAATTGTCCCTCAACATCCCTGCAGCAAGTCCGGTGCACATGGCGATAAGAGTGAGTGTCGCCAATGCCAAATCCAAATTTTCCATGACTATTCTTTGACCTCCTTGTTGATCAAAGATTGATTCGACCACACGACACCTCCCAAGTAATCGCGTATTCTGATCGGCACATGATTTCCCTTTTCGTCCAGGATCGATTTCGCTTTCTCTGTCGATTCCTTCAAGTTTTTATGCACTTCTTGAATGGTGACCCATTGCTCGCCGTCAAAAGTATCGACAAATGTGTTGCCTGGCTTCAATGGTAGCATGAAGTGACCTCTGTAACTCTAGATAAACTATCCAACATTCTGCAGTAACTCTCAATGCCAACATCAACCATTATCCAAAGCAAACCAACAATGATCGCAATTAACATGAGAATGACAAGCACAACCACAAGGACCGCGAAAAACGACATGCTCACGCCCCACGCCTTGTCAAAAATGTCCACTGGATGCTCCTTGTCAACGTTGGTCGGGGCAGAGGGATTCGAACCCCCGACCCCCTGGTCCCAGGCCAGGTGCGCTACCAGACTGCGCTACGCCCCGAATTATTGAAAGCGATCGATATGGTATTCGATTCTTGCGTCAAGATCACCGCAGACGACAACGCTGTCCAATAAATCCGAAATCATGAACCCATTGAAGAATATGCTTGAAGTCAACGCGACAAACAAAGCGACAATGATATAAAACAACGCCTTTTTAGACAGTATCATTATACTACCACCCAAAATGAAATGGCCGCCAAGCCACAGAACCCTATGAGAGACCACCAAAAAACAGAAGAACCTCGCTTTCCAAGCAAGGAATCGTAATCCATTGTGTTTTCAACCCAAATGGCATCCTTTGTAATGAAAAGGAATTCACTTCCTTGAATGGCATCGCGCATGTCTTCACTCAATGAAGCTTTGCTCTCAGCCATCTTTATCTCCAAAACTTCGTCATGCCCTATCGCTACCAATTGGTTGGCTTGTTTGACAAAATCCATCCAATCGTTTTCGCCCTCCGCTTTTTGGATTGCGGTGTCGAACAATTTCATTATGCGCACGCAATTCGCATCGGTCGTTGTTATCTTGTTCATGACAGCATACCTTGGTGGTTTTGGTGGAGACGGCCGGAATCGAACCGGCGACCTTCTGCTTGCAGGGCAGACGCTCTCCCGATTGAGCTACATCCCCGAATATGGTGGAGGTGGCGGGAATCGAACCCGCGTCCTTGAGGCTTGCAAAAGTCGGCTTCTACGCGCGTTTGACCTGAAAGATGGGCGACTTGGCAAGATAGCCCACCCGCAGCGTCTATCTCTCAGTGACCTACCGAACAAATCCTTGCCATGAAATGAACCGGTCGGTATGAGAAACATCTGCCCAACAGTTTGTTGCATCGCCGTGTCGTCCCGCGCATCCGTCTACGGCGATCAACGGGCGCGGGGATCATGCAGCTAGTGCGTAATCGTAGTTGTCGTCATTGGCAACTATTTGGATGTGCTGTTTTTACGATGGCAACACACATCGGCGCGACCTTCAATCACTCGTCAACAAGTCGAATCCTTTCACCCCCAGACTCTGATTATACATTATTTTCATGGAGACAAAATCACTCCTCCCTCCACTCGACCACTTTCTCGCTCCACCGGTCATACAGCATAATCGGGATATTTTCCCATCGTTCGATTGCGGAATCGAATCGAGACTTGGCGTCTTCAAGATCGACAAATTCCTTCCACAGCAACCAATCATCGACGGTATCCCAAAACATTATGATTTCGTACCGGTAATTGTTGTTGATGCCTTCGTTTACCATCCCACCGCTCTCCCTTTGGCTTTTTGCAGTGTGTTGAACAGATTGACGGACAGTTCGCACAAAGCATAATGGGACGCGCCGACCACTTGGCACAAATGATAGGCTTTGTCCCAATTCTCGGCATCCGCTTTTTTGAGATTGCTCGCATCCAAATTGGATAGATAGTCCGCGATCACGTTGTTGTTGTCGAGGATTGCATTCAAGGCATCGGCAAACTCGCCCACACTTTCGTCCACATCATTCCAATTCGGTTTGTGCATTTTATCGGCCAAGATTGTGCCTTGCAACACCCTTGATTTTTTCGTAAGTGCGCATCGACCCAAGCCCAAGCAGGGGTATGGCAAGACTCAATATGAAGTCTTGCCCCCTGTCCACCGCATCGGAATCGATTGGCATGAATGCAATATCGAAGGCATCGATGACGAACAGCAAGCAAATCGCCGCAATACCGCACCCACATACCCACAAAATGAAGCTGCGCGCACCAGCGACAAACATGGACGGGTGCTGAGCGGCATTGGCGTTGACTTGCAACTGCGCCAACTGCACTTGCAACTCCGCCGCCAACTCTTTGCGCTTCGTTTCCTCAACATCGGGAAACTTGTGGTCCACCCACTTGTTGACTGCATCCACCACGCCCGGTGCGAGCGCGCTGGCAAGGGCTCCAAGAATCATTTGTCATCCTCGATTTTGTAATAATTCATGATTTTTTCCCTCGCATACACCTCCGTACGGACTGCGAGTTTCACCAGGTGCCAATTCCCATCGCCCCTCACACTCCCCCTCAAAGCCTGTTTGACGCATTCCAGTACCATTGCGTCTATGAACGCTTTTGGTCTTGGAGTTTTTTCGCTCTCATCGAGTTCCACCGATTGAAAACTAAGGATGTTGTTGTTGGACATGTCGTGTCTCCTGTGATGATGGAGCCCGCGAAGGGATTCGAACCCCCAACCTAGTGATTACAGGTCACTTGCACTTCCGTTGTGCTACACGGGCGTGTGTCGAAGTCTATCACAAAATCAAGCGTTGGAATCGCCCCGCCGGATTTCCGCAAAGGCGTAATCGTATTTTTCGCCTTTGACTTTGACGATCCAAATGTATTTTTGGTCTTTCTCATGAGCGACGCTGATTTTTTCCAATCGGTTGTCCTTGAAAAATCCCAACACATCATCTTTGATCGCTTCATCGACATCCGACATCATCAATGTCAACAACAACACATGAATCGGATATTTCCTCAACCAATCGGAACTGAGACGCCAAACAGACATATCATTCGGATCAGGCGCGCGATACACCTCGCAATTGTGGCGGTGTCGAGCAAAATCCTTGAGCCCGGACAATGCAAGGCACAGCAATTGATGTCCGTGTCGTGCGGCGGCTTCGGAATCTTTGGAATAGAATGTATTCCAAATTTTGTTTTCTGCGTCAGTCATGATGTCTCTCCTCGTTGGTGTGGTGTGTTCCAGTTGGCACCCCATGAGAGAGTCGAACTCCCATCGCCGGTTTTGGAGGCCGGTGTCTTGCCGTTAGACGAATGGGGCATTTGTCAATCGGTATATTCTTCTTCCTCGATGCGCTTTATGTTGTCCGCGATTCTTTGTTCTTCCAGAACATCCTGCAGTTGATCGATGATGGCAATGGCTTTTTCCAAGTGAATATGCGCTCTTTTGGCGATGCTCTTCTGTTTGCCAAGACCGGCATAATCGATTTCGTAATCCAAAAGATGAGAGCCAAGCCCTAAATACGCGCTCACCGCCTCAATGTTTTCCGTGTCCATTGTCGGTCATCTCCTAGGCAATTTGCATGACATTTTCTTTGCCACGGTTTTGGGCTTCCATCCCATAGGAACCGACTCCCATCCGTGGTGGTCCGCAATGTGCTGCGCCTCGACCTTGTGGTGAAGTGGCATGGCGATCCATTCTTTGACGAATGGATGCGGAATGGCCGTGAACCCTTGTATCTCGAATTCGGCGATCATGTCGGACCGATCGAGAACGGTCATTCTCTTTGCTCGACTCGAATCGGCGGAGCGACAGACAACCCATTTGCGACAACATTCGCCTTGTAGCCATTCATCATGTCAAGCGCATCTGATTCGAGCGCATAATCCGTTTGGTCGAATCGACACCATTCGCCCCTGTCTTCGACCCAAAATTCGATGACGTAGTGCATGATCCGCTCTCCCTTAGGAAGCCAGCCACACCAACACCAACAAAAACCATCCTGCAAGCCCCGTAAAAAACAACAAGGCCGCAAATGTGGTGAGCAAGAAACTTTCAGTTTCACGCCCCGCACGGTCGGAGAACATACCCAATACAAAAAACGCGACACCGGCGCATACCATGAGGGCAAAAATCAAAGTCATTGCCGCCATGTCAGCCGCCTATCGCGGTGTTTTTCGCTTTGGAAGCGAGGGACGCCTGATACCTCTCCACGCGTTCATTTTCGAGCGATTGATATTCTTCCATGATCGGATACATCAATTCCTCCACTTCTTGCAATTTCTGTATCGCATCCAGTAAATCATGGTAGGCGTCCGCTTTCACGGATCGGTGGCACCAATCACTCTGCAAATCGACCAACTCATGCCTGATGTTGATGATGGATTTTTGTGTTTCATGTCCCCAAGACATGTCGATCTCCTCGAATGATGGGTTATATGAAATTCATCGCCTTTGCCATCGCGCTGATGGCAACGAACAGGGCGGGAGCGGCGACCATGTATATGGCTTTTTTCGCTCCCTCCACATTGCTGGTGATCTCCGTCAGTTTGATCCGTTGATTTTGAATTTCGTTCCTGAACTCCTTGATTGTCGTGTTGATTTCGCCGTGTTTGTTATCGACATCCTTGCGAATGACATTCATGAGTTCTTTCAAATCTTCCCTGATATTCTTCAATTCCGACAAAATCATCCCGTGATCGTGGTGATTGTGGGGGTCCTGAATAAATTTTGGGTCATGTGGGTGCTGCATAATGTGTTACTCCCTTGTGGAAAAAGGATTATACACAATTATAAACACTATGTCAACGCTTTATCCACAGGCACTCGACCCGATTGTTGGTTTTCTTCCCTCTTTTGCTTGCTGCTGCAGTGGAAACGACTTCTTTTTTGACGACATGCCATCCTCTCAACAAATCATTGTACACTTCATTCTCGTATCCGCACAGCACCACGTTCGCTTTCGACCGATTGAAAGCCTCGCACATTGCCGCATGGTCTTCATCGCTCATCTCGAAAGCGTAGCCATGTCTGGCATTTCTGGAAGAGTGGACATACGGCGGGTCCGCAAACAGCAATGTGTCCGATCTCGATTCCTTTTCGATGAGTGTCATCGCAGGGCGATTTTCGATTTCCATTTCACGCAACCGGTCCACCACGCCACCCAACCCATTCACTCTCGACAAAATGGAAGACGTGCGATTGCCTTGTTTCTGGGGGAGAATCCACCCTGACTTGGAGTTCTTGGTGCCGATTTGCCCATAAGATTGTATGATGCGCACAAATGTCCTTCTTGCGCTCTCGATAGGGTCTTCGGTTTCCTCGTGGCTTCGTGCGTGCTCATCCCTCGAACATGGGGTGAGAGTGATTTTTGAAATCAATTCATCAGGAAATTCTCTCAACACCCAAAAGAAATTGACAATATCTGAATTCAAGTCATTGTAAACAACGCGCTTGTACTGATACACGACATTCAACGCCACAACCCCGCTGCCGCCGTATAAATCGACAAACGACAATGCAGGCGGCAAATTTTCGACTATCCACGGAAACAAGCGCACCTTTCCCCCGTAGTAGGCGAAAGGGTAAACAAGCCGTTTGGTGTTGATGGTCATCGCTTGTCATCCACTGCCTTTTCGTATTTGAAGAGGATTTTATTGTATCTGTTCAGACAAGCAGCCAACAAATCAGTGATCACTTCCCTATCGATGTGCCCCGTCACTCTGACGCGAATTTCACTCCACAATTCATACTTGATCTTCTTCAACTGACGATGCCAATCTTCGATGTCTTGGCGATCCTGCTTATTCATCGTACAAACTCCCCCTCGGCTCGGCGATTGACATGTCGGTGCAAAGCGGCGTCACGGAAATGAAATTGGAATGCACGGCCAAAGCGTCCATGTCTGCAGAGAAATGCTCTATGCTTCCTCGATTTCCGATACTGTATCTTCGCTCGGCGTGCTTGACGCATTTAGTAGGGCAACCTCTCCGCGCGAGGGTCGTCCACTTCCATTGACTGGAATGCAGATCCGATATGGGAATGTTGGGGACATTCATATTGAAGAATATCCCTCGCTTCCAACGAATTTTGCAATTCAAAAGAAAAGTCACGAACCTGCGGGCTGCCCAGCCTGCAGTCTCGAAGTGCTTTGTTTCATCGGCCAATTTTTTCGTGCAAAGGGAGACGGCAACCGGCGGAATGTCAAGGTGCACGCCTTGCATCGCAGCCCCCACCGTACCGGACGAATGGATGTCGGTGGAAATGTTGTCTCCGTCATTGATGCCGGAAACCAATACATCCACACCAAGACGACCGAACAAATCACTGTGCAACCCTACATACGCACAGTCGGACGGTGTTCCGCTCAAATGCCAAATGTCGTCTTCGATGTGTTCGGCATACGGAAGTATATGCTGAAGTGTGAGTGAGCTGCCGACCCCGCTCATGTCGAATGTCGGCGCGATGGATACGACTTTGCCAAGAGAATCCAAATGGTTTCTCAGTACGGTTATTCCTTCGGAATCGTAACCATCATCGTTTGTCACCAGTATTTTCGCCGGTGTCTCTTTCATTGGGCATCTCCTTTTTGATGGGTGGGTCCGTCATTGAGTCTTCTTCGTAATCTCTTGCAACAAGCAAGAAATCCGCATAGGCATCCACATACCCTTTCGGCGGTTTGTCTCTGTGCCATTTATCCCGATGGGTCATGTCTGTACACCACCTCCTTTTGCTCTGTGTTCGTATTGTACACCAGCAGCACATCTTCAGGAAATATGTGAGGTTTGATCGCGTCCGCCACGGCAAACGCTTCGTCTTGGTATTCGATTTCACGAATGATCTTGAACAACTTGGTTTCGGGAAGCCCTCCTTTCGAAGAGACCCGACTGAGTATAGCCACTTGAAATGCCACGAACGACCTCCTATCCGACAAACCAATGGGGCGACCCTTGGGCCGTGGATGTGCAGCCGGAAATCGAATCTCCCAAGGCCGCAACGCGCTTGCCATCGACATACCACCCCCTGCTCGCCGGATCGACTTGCGCCGTGTGCGGGGGGCAGGGAGGTTTGTTCGGCGGCGTGAGATGCGATGTGGTGCTGTCGCCGTCCCTGCACACACCGATCCCATCGACAAAGTAGTTGGTGCTCCCGGATTCCATGGTGTGCCCGCTGCAATGGGCGACATTTGCGTCCCCGATTCTTACGATGGCAGGCATGGCGGATTACCATACACCAATTCATACACCCTTGCGAATTCCTCATCGATCGCCTCAAGCATCCGATGGTCTTCTTCGCTGTGCGGCGGCGGAGGGGGTTCCACATGGAACATGACGATCTCCGCAGCATCCTCAGGGATGAGCATGCTATCCCCGACACGCTGCACTTTTCCGGTCTTGTCGATGTATTTGAATTGCCCGATCATATCCAATCCCCCCTGTCGGGAGTGAGTCTGAAAACACGATTGCCGCACTTCATCTCAATCAAGCCTTCCTTCAACTTGAAATATGTGTCGCCGCTTTCGCTTTGAATCACGAATGCCTTGTCATCAACCGGCTCCATGGTTTCGACACCCCATCGAATGGCCACGGCATCCATCGCGTGAAAATAACGACCGGGATCGGGTTCGCTTTCCTTCCAAAACCGCTTGAACTGCCCGATGCCCCGTTCGCTGAACAGCACCAGCACCACATCGTCCCGTTCGAGCGGCTGGTGCATCATCACGCCGCCGGTAGACGGCGCGATCACAGGAACATCCAACAACAACGCACGGGAAATCGAAACATCGCCCCCCACATCCCTCTTCACGGCAGGCAGGATTTCGGCGCGCTTTGTCGAAGCATCGTAGCGATGCACGATACCCGGAATCGATGTCTTGACCAACGCTTGCACACCTTGCCTCACCGCGAATTCAAGGGCCCTGGTCAATGAGAATTCCGCAGTGGGTTCTATCATGACAAAGGCTCCCAACGCAGTTCATGCGTTTTGTTGCGAAAACACTCCGAATCAGGTTCCGTGAGTACGCCCGGCGCGGCGGCGCGCATGACGATATTTCCCGCCAACACGCCGCCGCAATCGTCAAGAATACCACAATTCAAGCCCATGCGCCTTCCCAATATCGCAGGCGTTCCGGTCGGAACTTCCAAATCCGCCCACCACCCTTCGTCACTTGGATGCCAAATCAAGCGCAAGGTGCATGATTGCAAATACCCTCCGTAATCGATCAAATCGAATGTGAGGATGTTATTGTAGTCAGGAATCGGCGACAAGACATCGTATTTGCCGGTTGTCGAAGGAGGTGTGCCGAATGATGTTTGCACATTCGTATGACTCCATTCGCTTTTGTATCCATGGGGGAAAACAGACCGGATCGATATGCGATACTCCAGGATCGGCAGCAATCCCTTGCACAGGAAATTCGTTTGATCGGTGGATAAAATCGTATCCGATGCGCCGACCCTCAAATCATAGGAAATCGCCCCTTCGACGGGAAACCAGAACAAGCGAATCGATTGATTGTCGATGATCACATACGACATCGTTGAAGGCGGAATGAATTTCATGCAACGGTCCTTATGGATTGGATGAGTCGCCGGGCGGCGCGTCCGCCGGAGCGGTGGGATAGAACACGAAATTCATCGTTTTTGTATCTTCATCCAATTCTTGCCCGCTTGATTCGATGGTATTGCCGATTGGATTCGGTGTGAGCAGATCGTTTCCGGCGATGTTGAGCAAGACCGGCGTCGTGGTCGCAGTGGTTCGTTTGTTGGTCGGATTCACGATTTCGTTGATGTCGATGCCTACCCGCAGGATTTGCTGGAAAACAACGGTGAATTCCATGCCTCTTCCCTCCTGCTTGGTTTCCGCCGTTTTGATCACCATGTCTTCGTAATAACCCCATTCCGTGACGACATTCAATATCGCTTTTTTGTTATGCAACTCACGCATGCGCTCCCAAGCTCTCCCCGGAGCGGCACCGCCATCGATAATGTCGCTCACATATCCTTTCATCTCCAATTCCACAGGCAGTGCCACCACATGATCAGTGACCAACGCTCCATTTTCCAGCGGCTCTTGCGTTATGTTGCTCTTCAATGTGTGGGCGGGCTCCGACCAACCGGTCACGAAATAATCGATAATGTAGCCTTTTTCCATCACATTGGCGCGGGCTTTTGGAATGATCGTTACGCGAGGCTTTTGTTCTTGTATATATGGCATGCTATATCCTTCGAATGTTATTTCGGTGCGCCTGCGCTTCTGTCTTCGCGATTTCTGCCGGAAGCCCCTGCGAATCGCGATGCCCCGGCTTGAGAGAATTCCGTTTTGGACGGGCGACCGGATCCGCTCAAAGCTTGGTAATCAGGAGGAATGCACTCCAATTCCGTGACAAAAGCATCCTTCCGGTTGTCCCCTTTGTGCGTGATGCGGTCGATCGTGTAGTCCACGGACTCATCGATGTACTTGCTGCCTCTGAATTTGATCGGACCCTTCAAATCGACACGGGTGTCCATCAGCATACGCACTTTCAATCGCCTGTCTTCTTCGATTTTCGGTACGCCGATCAATCCTGTCCACGGCGATTTGACGATCACGCCAACATCCGATCTAGGTTCTGCGCCCTTCGCCAGCATCAATTTGTTTCTGTCTTGAAACCAATACAACTTCGGCACTTCCCTCCGCAAGGAACTCAACAATGTGCGCATCGCATTTTCACCGCGCTCACTGAAATTGATGTTTTCGAGCACCATGTCGTGAGGGATGACCCACAGATTCATGGCTTTCATTCCCATTTGATTGGCCAGTTGCACCACCGCTTGCCTTGCGGATATTTCCTTTTCCGACATCTCCACCCAATTCGGGTCGCTGTCTTTCACCCTGTCGCCGATGTGCAGTGTCGTTGTAATGGTTCCGTTTTCGGCATCGCGTTCCAACCAAGCGATCGTGCCGCTGAACACATTGCTCAACCCCCTGTCGTACAAGTACCCCGCGCTCACGGTGGCGACATTGTAGGGGGGCAGCAACCTGATACTGTACAGCTGCTTGTATGTGGATTCCTTGAGATTGTAAAATGTGATGCGCGACTCTTGCTCCGTGGAGTCCGCAGCGTTGCTGTAGGAGAAATTGATGCGAAGATCATCGATGCGCAGACCCCCCACGATGACTTGTATTTTCCTTTCATACTGCAAAAACACGAAGCGATGCCCCTATTGCTGCCGATCCACGTTCATCTCAAAATGCAGAATGCGTTTCGGGTCTCCTGGCTCCACCCTTTCTTCAATGAAGGATATGTCGAATTCGATCATGCACCGCCGCTCCACCTTGTTTTCCGTCAGTGGATAGTCATCCTCTTCGATCATCAACGGACGGTCGATTGTGAAGCCCCCTCCCACGCAAGCCACCGTGGGCAGTATATCGCCCGACACTTTTTGATCGGCAAGGGCATCGATGTTCACAGACTTGCCCACATAAAAACCGGAGCCTGGGTCGATGACATACCCGCTCTCTATTCGTCCATTCGTGGAGACATAGAGCCTCACTCTTGCCGGATCGATATTCTCACGTTCGCTTTCAGTGGCATCGTGCTCGACCAACACATCGGACGGGCGAACATCCGTGCCCCATGTGTCCTCATCCGGTGGATTGAATGCAAGGGGATCGAATTTCATGTCGGCGGTGTCGGAGCCATTCGATTGATAGACATACACCTTGCGAAGCTTTCCATCCACCACGGCATGAGAGGCCCAAGCGATTCCGAAATGCGAATCGGCGAAATCGATGAATGCTTGCGCCGCGTCATAACTGGTCCATGTTTCGATGGCATTCCCTTGAGCATCTCTTGTTGTCAAGTCGCGGAAAAAGCAGATCAAATATCTTGCATGCACGGCTTGCTGAACATAGATTTTCCCATCGCGTTGGTAATAATGCCCGTAGGAACGGGATTCTCCCACATATCGAAGCGTGGAGAACAATTTATTAGGGGAGGCAAGGCTGTCGTTCGCCATGATGACTTTCTCCTCAGGGAACGTATCATCATCTAGTCCCAATAGATATTGTCGGACACCGGTATGAATGAACTTCCGCAGCGTGCGGTCAAGATAGAATCTGTTTTGTTTGATCATAGTCAATTGAAAATGGGACGCACCCTGATGGATGCGTCCCTATCCGATATGCCGGAGCCCAAGGAGATTGTGCTGTGAGAACACCCCGGCATTTCAGGATGTCGGACACATCCCCCATCTTTTCTCACAGTGGGAAGGATTATAGCATTAAAGGATGTTGCCGTCAAATCACTTGCATATCGATGATCACGCCTTCTGCATGCGTGCATCTGACAAATCGTATTCTCTTGCGCACAAGGCTGGAGGGGTCTTCCTCCGCCGCGATAGGTGGCATGTCCTTTCGAGCCTTTTCAGTCATGAAATGCCATTCCCCATGCACATCTTGGCATTGAGGCACAAGGAACGTGTCGATTGTCATTTCCGCTCTTCCTGCGCTTCGTAATCCCAATCCTTCACATGTATCTTGACAATGCGCGTTCTTCGCTTCGCCGCTTCCATCGACATGATCGAACTCAATTCATGTCGCATATTCAACAGCTCATCGAGCGCAATCGCTTCATTGAAATAAAACACGCCATCCGCCATGGGTGTGTCGTCTGTGCGGTCGAACAGCCACGTGTCGTTGTCGCACTGGTATTGAATCGCATACATTTTGTGTCTCATGTCAATTCTCCTGTTCATCCATACGATGGATGGTGCAATGGTTGGTCGCATACACGGAAAAATCGGAAAACAAGTCGTTCGCATCGGAAAGCCAGCCGGTGAGACGCTCCTTCAAGCCTTCGTACCGCCCCACCAAAACCGCGTAATCCTTGTCCTCATCCTCCGCGATCTTGTTCAAACGCATGGTGAGCCGCTTCATTTCGGTTTCCGCCAGCAGCACGATCGACAAACACAACACCGATGTGTCGTAAGTGTATTCCTGTATGCGACAGGATTTGTCGTGCAAGGCCTCCACCACATTTTCGATCATCTTTTCATGACCATCATGCGTTTTGCCTTCCTTCATTCGCTCCAGTACCGCCGTCATGTCTTGCTCCGCCTCCGCCAGCCTTTGCTTGTTTTCTTCCTCCGACAAATACGTCATGCAGTCCACACAATACACTCCGTGTTCGAGCACTTTCACTTTGGCATCGAACAACCGCTTCAAGGCATCGTAATATTCGAATTCAACGCTGCATCGGCTGCAAGACGCAATGAATGGTCGGGGGCGTTCTTTCGCTTCCATACATGAATCGGCCATGAAATTCCTCTCTCAAAAAGGAAAAGGGGAAACAACCGGGCGATTCTACCACAAAATCGACTACGGCACGTAGGGGAAATCGTCCGGCAACGGTCCTTGCGTATTCACTTCCACCGAAGATTCGCGCTGTATGCGCTTTGCGAAATAGATCATATTCTTGGCCACGGTTTCATCGACCAATTCCACCAGATCTTGCCCGTCTTGCGCATACACGTTGACGACACTCTTGATCGGGATGTAGGAGATGGCGCGGCCATCCGTGCCGATGGCGGCCCGGTGCGCCATGCCCCTGGCCGCGTAGGCGAAATCGCGTGCGCCTTTCGGTCCTTCTTTGGCCAGACGATCGAAATAATCGTTTCCTTCGGTGAGAGCCCAATTGAGCAACCCTCCTCCGGTGATGCTCGAATTCTGACGCCCTTCATTGATGAATTGGTCGGCGTCCATCTCTCCCACGGCCAAACTGAGTTTCTTGTCGTGATCATCTCTCCACTTGATCCTGAACATGAAACGCTCGCCATTCGGTCCAGGCGCGGCTCTTGGTATGGCCTCCCACCCTGCAACGCCCGCTTGGTCGAACCACCCGAACATGCGAAGTTGTTGCTCCGGCGTCATTTTTCCTGTGGAGTAGATGCCCAGCTGCCTTTGAACGATGCTTTCCTTTATTGCGCGTTGCCAAATATTTGACACGCCGTCCTTCAAGAAATTCCAACCATCTTGAAACATTTCCAAAAATGAGCTGTATCGCTTGTTCGACGGGTTGCCCATGCCTCTTGCATCGAGATCGGCTTGAATCGCCTCCAACAACGCTTGCCCTTGAGACACTTGGAACTCCAATATCTTTTCCATATTGAAGAACGATTCTTTTCTGTATTCCAATATCGCAAGATGGTCTCTTCCGCGATCCGTCCGGTTGAACAATGCCAAAGAGCCAGCCCACACTGCCGCCGCGATGCCTGTCGCCAGCATGAGGGGATTGGTCGCTATGCGCCAGAATTTACCCATGAACCACGCCACCTTCGCCATGTTTTCGCGCATGCCCTTCCTGCCTTTCGCTTCGGCTCCGGCATTGTATTCTCTCACGGAACCCAACATGTCGAAAAGACCGGTCCCCGACATGGCGGCGGCGAATCCCGTGCCGAACCCCCCTCCGCCGAATGCCTTTTTGTATGTGCCTCCGCTTCGCAATGCTTCCCATCCCTGCCCAAGCAAGAACGGGATCGTGCTCAGCATGTCCCAAATGCCTGGGTTCCAATTCCTTGTGGGAGGGCCTCCCATTCCGTAGCCGGCTGGGATCTTCAGTCCCGGCGTGGGGCGGAATCGCTTCCACTCCAGCAGATTCGGTGCCGATTTGGAGGATGGTCCGGCACCCATGCCGGCACCGGACATGGCGGCGACGCCCATTATGGCATCTGCGTAACCTGATACCGGACTGCGATATTTCTGATAGTACTGATCGGGATCCATGTAAGGCATGGCTTCGAGCAAATGAAACCATGGCATCTGGGATTTTTTCCACATGCCAGGGCTCACATCGCTCATGGTTGCGCCGTGCCCTGTCCATTTCTTGTACAAAAACCGATCGATTCCGCCTTCATGCGTCTTTTTCCGCTTGTACGATGGGATCAATTCGTCATCCGGCGTTATCGGGCGATAACCTGTTCTTTTGAACAGATCCTCCCCTCCTTTGTAAAAATAAGGATCCATCGGAACGACTTGCCAATCATTGAGCGATTGTCGCATCGTCATCAAGGAATGCAACACACCCCTTCTGTATTTCGGATCCAACTTGCCTGTGCCGATCAAGTCATCGACAATCCCGCTCATCTTCACCACCTGATCTTCGTACACGCGATGCAGCACATTTCTTCGCATCCTCCAATCTTGCAGTCTGTTTATGGCGTAGTTCGGATCGAAATTGCGTTTGAACCGGCGATCGAATTGATACCCATGCTCTTCGCGCCACTTTTCCCTTCGTGCGGCGCGCGTTTGTCGTTCTTGCGCCTCCCTAGTTCGTCTTTCGAAATCGTCTTCTCTTGCAAATGCCCTCAAAATCGATTCCTGTTTTGCTCTCCGTGCATCGTTCCAAGCCTTCGCGCCGGTGTCGAATCCTTGCTGCGGTCGCACTTTGGCTTCCGCTTTTGCCGCCGATGCTTCTGCCGCCGCTTCCGTTGCTTTGGCGGTGGCGGTGGCGGTGGCGGTGGCGGTGGATGCTCTTGCGCGATCGGCCGATTGCCTTGCCTTTTCCCTTGCATTTTGAGATTTGATGTAGTCGGAAGGCGAAGCGGATGCCCTCTTTCCGGCTTTTTGCGCCGCATCGAATGCAGCTGCTTCGGCGGCGGTTTGCGCTGCGGTCCACCCCATACCGGGCGGTGCGGCACCGGCGGCTGCGTGCGCCGCCGCACCTATGTCACGATACTTGTGGAATGTGTCGCTTGATTTGCCGAATATTCGCATAAACAGGCCGGAAATGACCATACGCATGTCTTTGCCCAGCAAAGCCGACACCACGGTGAAAGCCCCTGCTGCGGATATGATCCATGCAAGCAATCCGCCGGTGATTTGATTCAAACCGATCACGGCGGCAAGGAATATGTTGGCCACGTCCAAAAACTTTTTTGCGGCGAATGCCAATGGTTGCCCGTATTCGGAACCGATTTGCACGAATGCTTGAATGAATCTTTCGAACTTGTTGCCCAGCGTGTTTTCCAAATCCTCCCCGAATCGTTCGATCGGACCGGTTTCCGCATTTTGGGTGATCAACTTTTCCAGTTTGGCAAGAATGCCCCTGCGACCGGTCGTGCCTTGCACGAATTGAACGAACTCCTTCCTGCCGAACACCTGTTGCAACTCATCGCCTGAAAATTTGGATGCCAAGAATTCGGTTG
This sequence comes from Gammaproteobacteria bacterium AqS3, assembly GCA_001750645.1. Lineage (GTDB taxonomy): Bacteria > Pseudomonadota > Gammaproteobacteria > MEIF01 > AqS3 > AqS3. The sequence goes on along the minus strand of MEIF01000040.1, from coordinate 63 downwards.
TTTTCGCCAAGCCGTCATTGCGAAGCATATCACGCAAATCTTGCGATGTCTTGCCGGAGCCTT
>MEIF01000004.1 GCA_001750645.1 Gammaproteobacteria bacterium AqS3 | reverse complement strand
CGGCTGCGGGGCGGGAGCGGGGTGGGGATTGGAAGCGGGGCGGGGATGCGGCGCGCTGGTTCGGGTCTGATGCGGGGGCGCCTTCATCCGCTGCGGAGGCGGCTGCATCGGCTGGGGGCGAGCCGGACTCGGTTTGTTCCATGCCGGCCATGTCGTCCATGTCGGCCATGTCGGCCATGTCGGCATCCTCCCCTTGCGCCTGAAGCGTCGGGGCGATTAGCAGCGCCGCTGACGATATCAGTGCTGTCGCCAGAAAGGCGCGAGCGAGTAAAAAATAAGGCAAAAGCCTCAATGCGAGGCTGATCGAAAGTGTTTTCATGGAGATGGCCTGGAAAATCGCCGCCGCTATTTTATGTCAGTTGGGAGTCGATAGGCGAGAGCCGTGTAATTGGCGCTACCGACGGCACCAGATGGGCAACCGCAGCGGCGCACCGGGGGCGGCGAACGGCGGAGCAGGATTGTTGGCCGGCCTGCTGGGAATGCTTTGGGTTTCGGGCGGTCGGGCGGGCTAGCGATACCCCCGTCTTGAGTGTTTGCCGCTGTGTCGGGCGGCGTGTTTGGGCGGGGCGGCGGGGTGGGTTCTTGCGGCGTGGCGGCGGGCTGAGTGAGAATGGCGATGGGTTGAGTGACGATGCCAGCGTCTCAAGTGCTTGCCGCTGTGTCGGGCGGTGTGTCTGCGGGGGGCTGCACCGGCGGCGGGGGCTGAGGGCGCGCCGATCCGGGTTTGTTCAATGCCGGCGCCGTCCGCTGCGGCCTGAAGTGTCGGGGCGGTCAGCAGTGCGGCTGCCGGCATCAGCGCTGCTGCAACCACAGCCGTCAGCAAATGCCGCAGCCTCGATGCAATGCGGGTTGGAGGCGGTCGCATGCAGGCGGCTCGGGAAACTGCCGGCGGCATTTTATGCGGGTTTCGAGCCATATCGAGTCGAGCGCGTCAGTAATCCTCGCTTAAGTATTTGACGACCGCATTCATCAAAAGTTCCTTCATGACGTCGTAGGGCTGGCGGTCTTGGCTGAAGGCGTGCCGGCGGATGCCGTCCCTGACCACGCTGATCGTTGCCAGGCGGCGGATGACCGGCATTTCCAGCTGCTCGAATTGATATCGCTCATCCAGGCGGACGCGGACTTCGTCCTCCGGTTTGGTGGTTTCCTCAAAGAGAAATATCTCGTTGTCGCACAGGCGGCACTCGCCGTCGCTGTAAATCAGCCAGACGAGCGACTGTTTTTTCTCCGGGTTGTAGGCGATGATCGAGACTTTGATCCCGCCCGAAGTGAGTTCGCCGGTTTTGGGATCAAACCGGCCGGCGCCGCTGGGCGTGAGATTGCTGTCGTAGCAGCCCCGCCTGCCCTGATATTTGCCGTGGGTGTAGATCTCCGAATGGGGGTTGTCGCCGTTGAGCTGGGCGATTAATTTGTAGAGACAGTGGGCAGCGCCCTCCGCCCCCACCCAACCCGGCGTCGGCCCCTGATAGCTGCCGACCTCATAAACATGAAACCCGTTGATTTCGGCGGGCTCAAACTGCCCCGGTTCGCCGCCCGAACACCCTGCCCCGAGCAGCATGCAGAGCAGGAGGGCTGTTGGGGTGCGGGTGAGCGTTTTCATTGTTCCCGACCGGGTGCGGCGTGAAGCGAGGCATCATATAGCAGGTGGGTGGATGTGGAGCTTTTCGGTAAAATTGCGCACTTTCCTCTCACATCAGATGTTCAAATGCATCGCACTCCAAGCAGAGAACAGTTAATAAAATTAGTTAGTCTCATAGCCAAGGATCTTAAAGAAACAACAATTAGCTGGGCTATAGAACACAGTTATGTTCCTACATCTAGCGGCATTGATAAAATTGGATTTAAGCTTTATTACAAACCTAGATCTTCATTGGCCAAAAAAGAAGTTCAAGACAAGGTGAGACAATTCATCGTTAAAAATTTAAAGCCTTTATGCAATCAAATAACGCACTATATGGGCCATGCCAATTACATACAATTCCAAAAGTTAGAAAAGGAAAACTTTCTCGAGTCAGAAGCCAAGTTCTATATATCGCAAAAACCAGATATCCAAAGGTTTAGCTTTTCCGATCAACCAAGACATACATTGCTTATCAAAGTTTCAGATATTCCCCTAGAAACAGATCTTCCAATACCAGTCGGTATAGTTGGTTTCTATAAATACCTACAACTCGATATAGACGTTTTTATTAGTCATTCCAGTAAAGACAAAAAGCTCGCCACCAAGTTATCTGACTATCTTTTCTTATTAGGTTATGGATGTTTTGTGGCACACGATACGATTCATGGCGGTGCTGACTGGTCAGACAAAATCAAAGACAAACTAAATAACATGCGTGTTTTCATGCCTTGCTTATCGGATAACTTTCAAAACAGTGTTTACTGTCATCAAGAGTGCGGCTATGCAGTGGCACGCCTGCACCAGCTGCAGCAAAAGGAACAGGAGGAAAGTAGACATCTCAAAATTGTCCCTCTCAAATTTGGCAACAAAGATCCAATGGCCATGCTGGGAGGCGTTCAGGCCATAAAAGTTTCCGAAAAAATAACAGGGACTCACTTGGCGCGTATTGTTGAAGCTATAGATCCTCCATTCACTCCCGTCTTAACGTTCCCTAACAGTTCCGGCAATCCACCGTATGAGAGGAGGCGTTAGATCCATATCTACCTTCAAGTTTGGCGATAGAGTTGCTCACGGCAAAGAAACCGACTTCCTGTAAAATACCGACCTCTGCGTCCACAGAAGTCATTTCAGGGAGCTGTCCAGATGACCTCCGATTTCAGACAGTACCTTTGGGAGGTCACCGATAGGCTTCGCGGCCTGATGGATCGAGCCGATGCCAAACGCATCATACTTGGACTGATCTTTATAAAGTATCTTTCCGATATCTTCGGAAAACAGCGTGACAAAATTTGGCACATGGTCTCACAGCCATCATCAGAACATTTCGTTAGCAACAACCCCTCTGAATACGAAAAAGAGATTGAAAAGCGCGACTACTACACCAAAAACAAGGTGCTCTGGATACCGCTAGAAGCGCGCTGGGAGACTTTGAAGTCCAAAGCAAAACAACCCGACATCGGCACTCTGATCAACACTGCACTAACTGCCATCGAAAAAGAAAACCCTTCTTTGCATGGAAAGCTAGACAAATGCTTCAATCTGGTACCATCAAAATCGACAGTTCTAAATGAATTAATCGAACTGCTGTCAACCATTGGAGCTTCCGACCTGCTTGGCTCAACTGACTTATTAGCTGAAGCTTATAAATATCTTTTAGATCAGTTTGCCAACACCAACAGGAGGAGAAGCGGAGGGTTTTATACCCCTCCCAGTTTAGTGAACATTCTGGTAACTATTCTCTCCCCAAATTCGGGGCGAATTTATGACCCCTGCTGTGGTACCGGCGGAATGCTAGTGCAAAGTCAAGAATTCGTGAATTTTCATGGCGGCCAGGCAGACGCTATTTCTCTCTATGGACAAGAGATTGATCCGATCACTTGGAAACTGGCAGCAATGAATTTGATCATTCGCGGCGTTGAGGCAGATCTAGGAAGAGAGCCTGCGGACACTCTAAAACACGATCAATTTTCAAATTTAAAATTTGACTACATCATGGCAAACCCCTTAGCCAGCCTCTTATATAGGGGTCGTGAGAAATACGAAGATAACCCGCGCTGGCAATTCGGTCGGCCGTCATTGAATAATACTGATTATGCCTGGCTACAACATATTTTTTGGAAGCTTCGACCAAATGGACAGGCAGGTGTGGTACTGAGCAACCGTTCCTTAATTATTCGTCCTGATAATGAAAGAAAAATTCGCAAGTCAATGATCAATAGTGATGCAGTCGAAATAATAATTACTCTGCCTGATAAAATTTATCTAAATACTGGCGCCCCAGTGTGTTTATGGATCCTCACCAAAGATAAAACTGCCAACGGCCGTGATCGCCGCGGTGAAACTTTGTTCATTGATGCCCGCAGGCTGGGTTCCATGCAAACCCCTTTTCTTCGATCCCTTGATGATGATGATATAGCTAAAATCAAAAATACTGTGCAGGTATGGAGAACCAGCGAAGACCACCGGAACATAAAAGGATTCTGCAAAGCAGCCTCTCTGGAAGATATTGAAAAGAATGACTATTTATTACATCCGGGAAGATATGTTGGAATGGCACCCCCTCAAGAAAAAGAAGAAGAGGCATACGATGAAAAAATGACCCGGTTATCGAAAGAATGGGGCACCTTGCAAAATGAGGGAAAAGATTTAGACATTCAGATAATCAAAAACTTCAAGCTACTGAGGGCGAACCATGATTGACTACTCTGACTTTGAAAATTCACTGAAAAACCTTCAACGCTATCATGAAGCCTACAAAGGTGGCAAGCATCTCGCTGATAGCAATGACCTTGAAGAACTTGCCCAGATGGGCTTGATCCAGTCCTTTGAAGTATGCTATGAAACAATATTAAAGGCTCTAAGACGCCACCTTACGGAAGATCTAGGAGTAACCGACCCGGGCAACGGAGCCAAACTTATGTTCAGAACAGCTGGTGACAATGGACTGCTAAGCAAAAATCTTGATCGCTGGCTCAATTATGTTGATGCGCGTAACACAACCTCACATGATTACAGCCTGGAAAAACTTCTATACGTATTAGAACTGATTCCCAAATTTATCGCAGATGCGATAGAACTGTATCAAGCAGTAACCGGTATAGAGTGGGAAAGCTAGCGGCCAAGTCAGTGGAGGTGAAAGAATTCGACAATATTGATTTAACAACGGGGCACTATCAGCTCGTCAAACAATTATTGAACATTCACCTGCCCAACACCCTAGTTTGGGCTTTTGGATCACGAATAACTTTCCAGTCCCGCCCCACCTCAGACCTAGACCTAGCAGTCTTTACTGATAAAATTCAACAACGCGAGGTAAACAATCTACGCGAAGCATTTGAAGAAAGCAATCTTCCTTTTGAGGTGGATGTATTAGTGTGGAATGACATTCCTGAACACTTCAAACCAAACATACAAAAAGCACACTATGTCTTGCAAAAGAAGTTGCTACTCAGTCCCCTTTCAAGTGAGTGGTGCGAGGTGAAATTGGGAGATATAGCGAATGTTGCCGCCGAAAGTCCCACCAGAAAAAATGCCGGGAAAAGTAATGTATATCCTCAATTAGGCACGACCAGAAAAAGCAACAAGTATTTATTTGACTGTCCCGTGATCATCGTTTCAAGTAATTATAAAGATGTTTCTCTTCAGTATGTTTCAGGTGATTTTAATCTTTACCAAACAGCCTATTGCATAACATCTAAATCAGAAAATAAAGTCCAAACCAAATTTCTCTTCTATTATCTAGATCAGTATCTAAGCTATTGGCTATCAACGGCTGTTTGGTCAACAGTAAATTTGCTAGAACCCAGTGCATTCCTAGATATTCCTGTAAAGTTTCCTTCCCTTGAAAAACAGAAAATAATTATTAGTACTCTCGATATACTAGAAAATAAGACCAATCATAATCATAAGAAAGTGAAAATTTTGAAGGAAACTTTCAAAGTTGTTTTCAAATCCTGGTTCGTTGATTTTAACCCCGTCTATGCTGAAACAGATTCCCCGCTATACGGTCTTGCTCCAGAACTCAAGAAGCTGTTGCCCGACGAGCGGACAGGCTCGGAAATTGGAAAAATTCCGAAAGGATGGCAGTGCAAATCGCTAGATGAAATAGGCTCCTTCATCAAGGGAACTGGCCGTCACAAACATCTCCACTTGGAGGACAAGGACAGAATCCCCTTAATCACCACCACACAGCTGCTCAAGGGGCACACGGATGATGATTTTTATACATCGAATGCTCCCGCTGATCTCATCGTTGGTGATGGAGATTTTCTGTTTTCATGGACGGGTTCAGTTTTTGCAAAATACTGGGCAGGTGACAAGGGCGCATTGGGCCGGTCTGTTTTCAAGGTTGAAGGCAGGGGCGTTCCGCTGTGGTTTGTGGCGGGCTGGGTCGAGCACTTTATTCCTGAGCTGCTGTTTCTGTCTGAAATCAAATCAACTGTAATCAGACACGTGGATAAAAGAGAACTGCAGCGGGCCGTATGCGCGGTGCCGGATTTGCCGACCCTTGAGAAACTGGGGGAGATATTCCAGCCTCTGGTGGATCGACAGATTGTTCTTCAGCAGGAATCCCGCGTGCTGCAACAACTCCGGGACACCGTGCAGCCCAAGCTGATCTCGGGCGAGCTGGATGTTTCAGATGCCGAACGATTTCTCGGCAAGGCTGATATCGAATAACGTCGTTTAATGCCGGAAAGCATTGACAACCCTCATATTGCTTGAGACTGCGGGTCAAAGGGAGCTGAGGCTGCTTCCTGTAAAATGCCGGCTTCTGCGTCTGCAGACGTCATCTCAGGGAGCCGTTCAGATGACCTCCGACTTCAAACGAAAGCTTTGGAAGGCAGCTGACAAGCTGCGCGGGCAGATGGATGCCGCCGAGTACAAGCACATTGTTCTCGGCCTGATCTTTCTCAAATACATCTCCGATACCTTTGCAAGGCAGAGAGGCAGGGTGTGGGATATGGTTTCAGAACCGTCATCGAACTATTTCATCAGCAAAGACCCTTCCGAATGCGAAAAAGAACTTGAAGAGCGAGACTACTACACAAAGGATAATGTGTTCTGGGTTCCGCAGGATGCGCGCTGGGAAACACTGAAACAAAAAGCCAAACAGCCGAATATCGGCGCCCTGGTTGATGCTGCTTTAACCACGATTGAACAAGAGAATCCTCCCTTGCGCGGGAAATTGGACAAACGCTTTGGACGCACGATGTTGGATCCCAGGATCTTAGGGGAGTTGATTGACCTTATCTCAACTATCGGATTCAATAAGGACTACAATGAGGGCGATCTGCTAGGTGAGGTCTATGAGTATTTTCTCGGAGAATTCGCAGCAGCAGAAGGTCAAAACGGCGGACAGTTTTACACTCCTTCAGATGTGGTCAAAATTCTTGTGGCGATTCTTTCGCCCACATCCGGGCGCGTATATGACCCCTGTTGCGGATCGGGCGGGATGTTTGTCCAGAGCGAAGAACTCATCAAAGCATATGGCGGTCGTACAAACGATATCTCCATTTATGGACAGGAGAGCAATCCGACAACTTGGCGGTTGGCCGCGATGAATATGGCAATTCGGGGTTTCTCGACCGACTTGGGCAAAGAGCCAGCCGACACTTTTGCTCGCGATCATTTCCCCGACCTCAAGTTTGACTACATCCTCGCGAATCCCCCTTTCAACATTTCAGATTGGGGCGGTGAAAAATATGAGAGTGACCCTCGCTGGCGGTTCGGCAGACCGCCAATCGGCAATGCCAACTACGCCTGGCTGCAACATATCCTTTGGAAACTGCGACCGGGAGGTCAGGCTGGAGTATTTTTGGCCAATGGCTCCATGAGCTCAGCCACCAGCGGTGAGAACAAAATACGCAAAGCAATGATTCGTGATGATGTGGTTGAGGCAATGGTTGCATTGCCGGGACAATTGTTTCTAAACACTCAAATTCCAGTATGCCTTTGGTTTCTTACCAATGACAAAACCAAAAATGGTCGGGACAGATGCAATGAAACCTTGTTCATTGATGCTCGAAATCTTGGAACCATGCAAACACGAACTCTTCGGGTCTTTAGCAAAGAGGATAGAGACAAGATCAGCGAAACCGTTCGGGCATGGAAGACTGGCGAGAATTACAAAGATATTCCAGGCTTCTGCAGGTCAGCCGCCTTAGAAGAGATAACAAAACACGAATATGTGCTGACTCCGGGAAGGTACGTTGGAACCGCCCCTGAACAAGAAGATGATGAACCTTATAACTTGAAAATTGATCGGCTAACCCAAGAATTGCAAGACCTGCAAGAGAAAGAAAAGAGCCTAGATGCTCACATAGCCAAAAACCTTGAGTGGATCAAGCAATGAAAGATCTTATTAATATGCAACGCGCCCATTCCAATCCAGAGCGTTACTGGAAAGAATGGCAGGATGGCTCGGCTGCAAGCAGTGACATATATGCTACTGGTACCGACATGGTGCTAATAAAGATGTTTGAGCTCAGCTATGAAACGACTAAAAAGATGCTCCGAACCTATATCGAAAAAGAATACGGCGAGACTGTATCCGACACAAGGGTATTATTTATAAGGGCAGATGAATTAAGAATGCTTCATTCTGATTCTGAACAGTGTTTGCTATATAGAGAACTTAGGAAATACCTGCCCGGTCATTTTAATAAAGAATTGACAGAGAACATAATAAGTGTAATTCCTGAATTCATTGGTGGTGTAAAACAATTTTTTAAAACAATAAGCACTGAAAAATGAAGACATCAATACCCAAATCCACGCGGCATCTGTCAGATACGTGGCATAAAGTTAGGTTAGGAGATATTGCCTCAATAATTTCAGGAGGAACACCATCAACCAAAAATTCTGAAAATTACAACGGTGAAATATCCTGGATCACTCCCAGAGATCTATCTTCTCATAACGAAAGATATATCAGTTATGGAGAACGCTCTATTACTCAGAAGGGTCTTGACTCAAGTTCCGCAAAACTATTACCACCGAATACGGTTTTATTTACATCTAGAGCTCCTATTGGCTATATTGCCATTGCGAAAAATGAGGTTGCCACAAATCAAGGTTTCAAAAATTTAATCCTGCAAGAAGGAAATGAGCCGGAATTTTTTTACTATCTTTTAAAGCATATAACTCCAACTATTAAATCTTATGCCTCCGGCTCCACATTCTTAGAAATAAGTAAGAGCGTTCTAAAATCCATAGAAGTAATAATTCCTAGTTCTAAGCTTCAAAAAGCCATCGCTCATATCCTCGGCACATTAGACGACAAAATCGAGCACAATCAAAAAAAGATCACAGTCCTTGAAGAGATTGCCAAAGCAATATTCAAATCATGGTTTGTTGACTTCGATCCTGTGTATGCGAAAGCTAAAAACCCATCCTTCCCCCCCCTTCCAAACTGCCAGACGATATAAATAACAAGAAAGCATTATCTGCAAAGCTTCCGCATGAAATTGATGTTCTCTTTCCCGCTGAGTTTGTGGACTCAGAAATCGGCAGGATTCCAAAGGGTTGGAAATTATCTTTTATCAAGGAGTTAACCACACTGAACAAAAGCAGTTGGCGTAAGAACAACCATCCCAATGAAGTTAACTTTCTTAATCTGGGCAATATCAAACAAAATAACATTTTAGGGACTGATTTATACCAATGGAAAGATGCCCCAAGCAGTGCGCGAAGAATTCTTTCAATAAACGACACGATAGTTGGGACTGTACGCCCGGGCAATAAGTCATTCGGGTATATACAGCGAGAGTACCTCACGGGCAGCACTGGTTTTGCAGTCCTCACTCCAAAGCAAGAGATTTATGCAATATTTGTCTATTTATGTGTCTGCTCTGACACAAACATAGACAGGCTGTCCCGACTGGCAGATGGCACGGCCTATCCCAAAGTTGACAACCAAAGCATTCTCAATACGCGCTGTATCCTTCCTCCTGATGACTTATTTCAAATATTTCACATCCTCTTAAAGCCTCTATTCGAAAGAATTGAAATAAGCCATAGAGAGAGCTCTGCACTCGTAAAGTTGCGAAACACCCTGCTCCCCAAACTCATCTCAGGCGAACTCCGAATTCCGGATGCAGAAACACTCTTAGAAGAGGCTGGCATCTAATGGCACTGATAACTGAAGACCAAGTTGAACAGCAATGCATCGAGTTCTTTAAAGAACTCGGCTATGAGTATCAGTGCGGATTTGACATTGCGCACGACGGTAAAGCTCCTGAACGATCCGACTACCGAACCGTCACTCTGCATGATCGTTTGCTCTCTGCCCTTACCCAACTCAATCCCGAAATTCCCCTAACAGCGATCAATTCTGCACTGTCCCAAATTCTCAACCCAAATATTCCCGCCTTGATGTCGTGCAACCGTCAGATCCATTCGTGGCTAACCAGGGGTCTCCAAGTGACCTATCACGAAGACAATCAGGAACTCGGAAAGCAACTCAAAATCATTGATTTTGACAACCCTGAAAACAACGACTGGCTGGTTGTCAATCAGTTCACCCTTGAGGGGCACAAACAACCGCGACGTCCCGATGTGCTGGTATTTCTGAATGGCCTGCCGCTGTCCGTTATTGAGCTCAAAAATGCGGCAGATGAACAGGCCTGTATTAAAAAGGCATACAACCAGCTGCAAACCTACAAAAATGACATTCCCGATCTTTTTAACTACAACACCTGCCTGGTCATCTCTGACGGCATCCACGCTCGTCTGGGCTCGTTAAGTGCAGAGAGGCAGCGCTTCATGCGCTGGCGCACTATTGATGGCGAGGAGATCGATCCGCTTGGAAAGCACCGAGAGCTTGAAACCCTGGTTAAAGGGCTGTTCGACAAAGAAATTTTCCTCAACTACCTGCGCTACTTTTGCATCTTTGAAGACGAGGGAGCCATCCACAAAAAAATTGCCGGCTACCACCAGTTCCATGCCGTGCAGTCAGCCGTTGAGAGTGTTGTGTCCGCATCATCCCAAGAAGGCAACAAAAAAGGCGGTGTTGTGTGGCATACGCAAGGTGCGGGGAAAAGCATTGAGATGGCATGTCTGGCAGGCCGTCTGATTGCAGAGCCTCGCCTGAAAAACCCCACTGTTGTGATAGTTACGGACCGACAAGAACTGGACGGCCAGCTATTCAGTGTCTTCGCCAATTCCGGTGAATTGCTGAGCGAAACGCCAAAGCAGGCACATTCTCGAGCTGAACTGCGGGAGTATCTAATGAACCGCCCCTCCGGCGGCATCATCTTCACCACCATTCAGAAATTTGGCCTGGAACCTGAAGAGGACACATTCCCCGTCCTAACTGATCGCCACAATATCGTGGTTATAGCGGATGAAGCCCATCGCAGCCAATACGGTTTCAAGGCCAAGTTCGACAGCGAGACTGGCGAGTTCAAATACGGCCTTGCCAGATCACTGAGGGACGGACTGCCCAACGCAACTTTCCTGGCCTTTACAGGAACTCCAATTTCGAAAAATGATCGCGATACACAGGCGGTTTTCGGCAACTATGTGTCCATCTATGACATCCAACAGGCAGTTGATGATGGTGCGACGGTGCCCATTTACTACGAATCCAGACTGGCCAAAATCGACTTGGCTCAATCTGAATTACCAGTTGTTGACCAAGAAGTCGAAGACATCCTTGACAGCGAATCGGCGAATCCGAGAGAAAAGGAAAAAGCCAAAAGACAATGGTCAGCTCTTGAAGCAGTTGTTGGCACGGATGAACGCCTAAAAGAAGTTGCGGAAGACCTGATACAGCACTACAAAAATCGCAGCAAAACTCAACCCGGCAAGGCTTTGATCGTCACAATGTCGCGTGATATCTGCGTGCGTCTATATGAAAAGATTGTGGAATTGGAGCCGGATTGGCACTCCGATGATCACACCGGGGGAGCGATCAAAGTGGTGATGACTACGGATGCTTCCGATGAAGCACATTTACAGCCACATCACTCCAATAAGGGTCAAAAAAAGGATCTCGAAAAGCGCTTCAAAGACTCGAATGATGAACTCAAGATCGTCATCGTGCGAGATATGTGGCTGACTGGTTTTGATGTCCCCTGCCTGGCCACGATGTATGTCGACAAACCAATGCACGGGGCCAACCTTGCACAAGCAATCGCCCGGGTCAACCGCGTTTTTCACAATAAGCTGGGAGGGCTAATAGTCGACTATATCGGCATCGCTCCTCAACTCCGAGAAGCATTGTCAACTTACAGCACGGCAAGAGGCAAAGGCCGCCCCATCATTGACTCCAATGAGGCGCTGCGTATCCTTAAAGAAAAGCTCCAGGTCGCAGGAGATCTTCTGCATCCAGTGGACTGGAAGCAATTTGAAACCCGCGCACTGGCGTTAATCCCAGAATGCCTTGACCGCATTCTTGAACAAGATGAAGGCAAGCGAAGATATGCAGATGCCGTCCTGCAAATGACAAAGGCATTTGCACTTTGCGGAACATTGGATGAAGCTTTAGCATTGTCCCGAAAAGTAGCATTCCACCAAGCAGTTCGCGCCGCCTTGGTCAAAGGTGACCGAAGTGATGATGGAGATGAGGAGATCGATATTGACCATCACTTGAGACGACTGCTCTCCCAAGCCATAGTGGGGGAAGGCGTCGCAGATGTATTCAAACTTGCAGGGCTAAAAAATCCAGACATTTCCATACTCTCAGATGAGTTTCTCAGAGAGGTCATGAATATGCCGCATAAGAATCTTGCGATTGAATTGTTGCGGCGACTGATAAGAGATGAAGTGAGAAGCAGATTCAAAACCAACATGGTCATGCAAAACAAGTTCAGTGAGCTGCTCTCAAAAACACTTAATAGATACGCCAACCGTGTGATTGAAGCAGCCCAGGTGATTGAAGAAATGATCGCTATAGCAAAGCAGTTCCAAGAAGATCTGAAGCTTAGGAATAGCTATAACTTAGATGCAGATGAAGAAGCCTTCTATGACGCCATTGCTAAGAATCAATCCGCACAAAAGTTAATGGAAGAGGCGGTTCTAGTAGAGCTGGCGCGTGAAATTGCGAAAAAACTGCGCGAAAAGCATACAGTGGATTGGACAGTTCGGGAAAATGTTATGGCAGAAATGCGTCTAATGATCCGGGCACTGCTGAGAAGATACAGCTACCCGGATGATCAACAAAGAGAGACTGTGATATTAGTATTGCAACAAGCGAAGGCAATTTCAGAGAATCTGATAGCTGCTTAGATCTATTCCTATCTACTTGCCCCGCCTCGCCACCCCAGAGGATTACCCGGAACCACCCAGCTTGCCCTCCTTCCACAGCGGCCAGGCGAGCCAGAGCAGGATGACGACATTGGAGAGAATGTTGAGCGTGTAGCCGGTGGCGTAGGAGATGACGCCGTCCACAACGAACCAAACGGCCAGCCCCAGCAGCACCGTTCGCCAGACCGAGTTGGGCAGCGGCGAGTGCTGCTCGGCCTTCAGAATGGCGTAGAAAAATATGGCAAGCGCCAGGGACAGCGAGCCCTGAATTCCGAGGCCGAATCTCATGTTGTTGTCCAGCTCGTAGGGGTTGGAGTTTAGGATTGAGAGGATCAAATGTATCGGCGCCTCTGTCAGCTCAAAGGCGGCGGCGGAGAGAACCAAGCCGAAGAATCCGACGTAAAGACACCATAAGAACAGGATTTTGTGCGACGTTGTGTTCATTTGAAATTATTCCTCCTGATATTCTCCATCCACCCAAGTGCCCTTCTGCACCCTTCCATCGAAGAGTATGAGCGTTCCTTCGCCATGAAAATCGCCATCCTTGAATCCGCCGACATATCTGGTGCCGCTGGAAAAGGTGAGCCTGCCCTGGCCGTAGATCCTTCCGCGCTTGAATTCGCCGACATATTGTGCCTCAGATGGGATGGTGAATGTTCCCCACCCGTGCTTGTCGCTGTCTCTGAATTCACCGATGTATTTGGTGCCATCGCCGGAGATGAAGGTTCCCCTGCCGTGCAGCTCCCCATCTCTAAATTCACCGATGTATTGTCCACCGTTCTTGAGCTTATAAGTTCCTTTCCCGTGTATTTCGCCGTCTTTGAATTTGCCGACGTACTTTGAGCCGCTTTCGAGGATCAAAGTCCCCTGGCCATCGGGGCGACCATCACGGAAGCTGCCGGAATATCTGGCGCCTTTGGGGAACTGCAAAACCCCGTGCCCGTGTCTCTCTCCGTCTTTGTACTGGCCGCGATATTCACCGCCCTCGTACCACCGCTCAATCAGGTGCTCCTCTAATAAATGGATCGCACCAAGCGTGCCCACGGTTGCAATCAAAATGCCGAGCACCAATTTAAATGCATCAGTCCTGTCTTGCAGGAAGCGCACTATCCAGTTCAAAAGTTTCATAAGGGTTTGCCGCTGAGGATCGGCGGAAATATTGACCCAACCATCCCGGCTGAGACGGTCGCCCTGAAGCACATCATCAAAAAGCACCGCAAAAACAGTGGTTTACGGAACGTGAATCGGGGGTCAGACTGGCCAAACAGCGGCTAAAAGATGTCAAACAGCGGCAATATAATGCGCCGCTTGCAATGCCCGCCCGCTTGGAAGCCGAGCGGTTGGGGCGGTGCTGCTCAGGGTGCAAGATCGATCACAGCACACGTTTTCACGGTATTGGGGAGGCCATCCATGCAGTGGTTTAAGAAGAACGCCAAGGGAATACTGACGCCGATTGAGAAGGGTTCCTTCAAGCTGAAGAAGAACATCCAGTCGCTTGTCGAGCAGAACATGGATGCGCTGCTTGGGTTGGAGTTTGTGAGTTCTGGATTTGCCGTCGGTGAGTTTCGTTTGGATTCTTTGGCTTATGACCTGGAGAGCAAGTCATTTGTGATCGTGGAATACAAGAAAGGCAGTAACTCATCGGTAGTCGACCAAGGGTTTTCCTACCTCTCCGCAATGCTGGAGAACAAGGCCGACTTTATCCTCGAGTACAACGAGAAAATGGGGAGGCAACTAAAGCGGAGCGAAATCGACTGGGAATCATCGCGCGTGATATTCATATCCCAATCATTCAATAAGTTCCAGAAGAACAGCGTCAATTTCAAGGACTTTCCCTTTGAGCTGTATGAGATCAGACAGTTTGAAGATGGGTTGATTGCATTGGAACAGCATCTATCAAACTCCAATGAAAGTATGGAAAAACTGTCGCCTTTTCAGAGCGATTCGGCGATGTCAGAAGTGTCCGATCAGGTGAAGGTTCCTTCCGAAGACGACCACACCGAAAAATTTGGAGGGAGCCTGAAGCCGCTCTGGGACTTGCTGAAGGAACGTTTGGAAGAATATCCAGACACTTCGTTTTCAACCACCAAGGTGTACATCTCTTGGAAACGCGGCAAGGCCCATATATGCCATATAAATCCTCGCAAATCTGACATCTTCATCGTGATTTACAGAGGAAATATAAAAGAGAGTGGCGAAAAGTCGAAAAGGTATTTCACCGTTGATGATCCCAAACGCTTGGCAAAAGAAGGCACGAGGACTTTCAACAACAAAGATGGCGTGGGATATACCTACAAAATCAGTTTGAAAAAGCCAGAGCAGCTGGATTATGTCATGTTCCTATTGGAGCAAAAATATAACTCTATGAAATAATCAAAGCACCTGGGAACCGCAGATTACACTATTCCCTGCCCCTAAAAAATCACTCCCCCTGAAACTCGCCAAATACCCAAGTGCCCTTCTCCACTCTTCCATCAGAATAGGTCTTGACGCCTTTGCCGTGGAGCGTTCCATCCCCGAATTCGCCTACATATTCATCGCCATTGGCGTAGGTTAAAGTTCCCTGACCGTAGTACTTGCCGCGAAGAAATCTGCCGACGTACTTTCCACCATCTTGGATGGTGTAAACCCCCTCGCCGTGAAACTTTCCATACCTGAATTCACCGACATACTCGCTGCCGCTGTTGTAGGTCAGAGTCCCCTGCCCGTGCCAGTAACCATCTTGGAATTCGCCCGTGTATTTGCTATCGGCAAAAACAACCTTCCCCTGTCCATGATATTTACCGTTTCTGAACCCGCCGACATATTCTCCGAAGAAATCATCCCCATCTGGAAAGATCAGTTTCCCCTGACCATGCCTGTTTCCATATTGAAATTCGCCTTCATATTTTCCGCCATCGCTGTATGTTTCTACTCCCTGCCCGTGACGTCTGCCGTCCTTAAATTCACCGATGTATGAGGCGCCATTGGCGTAGTGCAAAATGCTCCGTCCATGATATCGACCATCCTTGAATCCGCCGGCATACTTCCTGCCGTCGCCATAGTAGAAAATTCCCCGTCCGTGGTATTGATTGTCCTTGAATCCGCCGACGTATTTGCCGCCGTCGGCAAAGGTTATGGTTCCCTGTCCGCTGTATTTGCCATCACTCAACTCGCCGGTATATCGAGCACCATTGCCGAATGTCCAAGTTCCCTGCCCATGCTCTTTGCCGTCTTTAAATTCGCCGACATATTCGGAGCCGTCAGAGTGGACTCGCACGCCCCGCCCGCTGTATTCCCCCTGCTTAAACTCGCCGACGTGTTCATGGTTTGAGAGCCATTTATCGACCAACTCAAGGCTCCGAATTCCCTCCTTGAACTCATAGCCGACACGCAGGCTGAGAACCGCCACAGCGAATATCAACCCAAAGGTGGTCATCCTGCTTTTGACCAGTTTGACGATCCAGTTCATGGTTGAAATCACTCCCCCTGAAACTTGCCGTAGATCCAGGTGCCCTCCTCCACTCTTCCATCAGAATAGGTCTTGACGCCCTGGCCGTGGTATTTTCCAGCCCTGAATTCGCCGACATATTCATCGCCGCCGACGTAGGTAAAAGTCCCCTGGCCGTAGTACTCGTCCCGGCGAAATCCGCCGACGTACTTTCCACCATCCTGGATGGTGTAAACGCCCTCGCCGTGAAACTTTCCATACCTGAATTCGCCGACGTACTCGCTGCCGCTGTTGTAGGTCAGCGTTCCCCTCCCATGCCAAAAGCCGTTGATGAATTGCCCTGTGTATCGATCAAACCAATCGTGATTTGAAAAATCAAACGTGCCCTGCCCATGGTATTTGCCTTTTCTAAACCCGCCCACATATTCGCCAAAATCGGGGTCAGTCAAAGTGCCCTGTCCATGCCAGTGGCCATCTTTGAATTCGCCCGTGTATTTGCCATGCGCAAAAACAATCGTTCCCTGCCCGTCATATCTGTTGTTCTTGAATCCGCCGACATATTCTCCGAAGAAATCTTTCCCATCGGGAAAGATCAACGTCCCCTGCCCATGCCTATTGCCATCCTGAAATTCGCCTTCATATTTTCCGCCGTCGTTGTATTTTTTGACTCCCTTGCCGTGATATCTGCCGTTCCTGAATCCGCCGGTGTATGTGGCACCATCAGGGTAATCCAAAGTTCCCTGCCCGTGAAATTGACCATCACTAAATTCACCGACGTATTTGCCGCCGTCAGCGCGGTGCAAAGTTCCCTGTCCATGATATTGATCGTTCTTGAATTCACCAACGTATTTGCCACCGCCGGGAAGGGTCAAGGTCCCCTGCCCGTGATATTCATCGTCCTTAAATTCACCGACGTATTTTCTGCCATTGAAATAGATGAATACCCCCTGTCCGTTGTAATTTCCATCTCTAAACTCGCCGGTATATTGAGATCCGCTGCTGAAGGTCCAGGTTCCCTGCCCATGCTCTTCGCCATTTTCAAATTCGCCGACATATTCGCTGCCGCTTGCATAGGTTCGGGTTCCCCTCCCGTGGTATTCCCCATGCTTAAATCCACCGACATATTTGCCGCCATCGAAAAAAGCCAAGGTTCCCTGTCCATCCCAATCGCCATCCTTAAATTCACCAGAATATACGCTTCCGCTGGAGAAGCTCATGGTTCCCTGCCCATGAAAGAGGCCCTCGTGAAATTCGCCGACATATTCCGTTCCGCTTTGAAACCTTATTGTCCCCCACCCATGCCACTTTCCATCCCTGTATTCGCCTATGTATTCATGATCGAAGAACCATTTATCGACCAATTCGGGGGGCAAGATTTCCTCCTTAAACATATAACCCACGCGCAGGCTGAGAACCGCCACCGCGAATATCAGCCCAAGTGCGGCCATCCTGTTTTTGACTAGCCTGATGATCCAGTTCATGGTTGAAACTACTTCTCTTGAAACTTGCCGTTCACCCAGGTGCCCTTCTTCACGCTTCCGTCAGAATATGTAATGGCGCCTTGTCCGTGAAAGTTGCCGGATCTAAATTCACCGACGTATTTGACGCCGCTGGCCAATGTCATGGTTCCCTGACCATTCATGCTGCCGTGCCGAAATTCGCCGATATATTTTCCGCCATCGGCAAATGCTTTGACCCCCTGCCCGTGATATTTACCATCACTGAATTGACCGACGTATTCGTCGCCGTTTGGATAGCTCCGAGCTCCCTGTCCGTGAAATTTGCTCTTTCTGAATTCACCCTCATATTTTTGACCGCCGGACAGGGTTAAAATTCCCTGTCCGTGCCAGCCGCCTTCTTTGAATTCACCAAAATATTCGTCCCCGTCATAAAAGACCAAAACTCCCAGCCCATTAATGCGGCCTTCATAAAATTCGCCGACATATTCGGAGCCGCTTTTAAACTTCAAGGTTCCCTGCCCATGTATCTCCCCATCCCTGAATTCGCCAGAATATACGTTTCCGCTGGATAAAGTCATCGTCCCCTGCCCCTGAATACTGCCCCTATAAAACTCGCCGATATATATTGTTCCGCTTTCAAACTTTAGGACTCCCTGACCGTGCCGCTCGCCATACTGGTATTCACCGACGTATTCACCGCTTCCAAACCATTTATCAGCCAATTCGGGGCCCAGGATTTCCTCCTTAAACATATAACCCACGCGCAGCAAACCGAACAGTATCACCAATATCACTCCAAGCACGGCGCTCTTGCTTTTTACTCGTTTGATCAGCCAGTTCATAAGAGGTGTGAAAGCCGTCAAGCGGAGCAATATAGTCTCAAAGCCTCGGGAGTGAGTAGAAAGCAGCCCTGAGTACAGACAAATCTACACAGCCTGACGTAAACTACGCAGCTCATCCGCCTTTTGCAGCACTGCCCCGCCTGATCAATCAAGGCTGGTTGGCGTTCGATTTAAGGAAGCGACATGGCTGAAATTGTCTACATTCTCACGAATCCTGCGATTCCCGACCTCATCAAGGTTGGGCGGACAACCAACTTGGAAGAGCGCATTCGCTCCCTATCCTTTCACGCAGGTGTTCCGGCTCCCTTTGAATGCTATTTCGCCTGCGAGGTGGACGACAGCGCCGACATCGAAAAACGCCTTCACTTTGGCTTTGGCGACCACAGATACAACCCCAAAAGAGAGTTCTTCTCGATTAACCCCGAGCGCATAAAGATGATCCTTGAAGGATATGGCAGGGATGTCACCCCGACTTCCGACATTGTTGAGGATGAAAGCGATGCCGCAACGCTCAAACGCGCCCGCGCCCGAAGACCTGCAATCCGTTTTTCGATGATTGATATACCGGTTGGTGCAGAGCTAAACTTTCTCAAAAACGAATCCATCACCTGCCGCATTGCCGGAGACCGTGAGGTTGAGTTTGAGGGTGAAGTGACATCACTGAACAAGGCCACTCTGAAGATTTTCAAAACACTCTACGGCAGGGAACAAGAATCAGTCCGAGGGCCGGATTTTTGGCTGTTTGAAGGCGAGACGCTCACAGAGCGCCGGTTGCGGCTGGAGCAGTCGGATGAGGCTGACTAGTTAATAAGCTCTGTTCTTTGTAATAAAGCATTCAACTTCCGGATCAACACGCATGCCAGGGTGAACTTCTTTATGGCAAAGAGCACAGAGAGCTTGAAGATTAGCCAGATTGTTGTTGGACTTTATTCCATTAATGTGATGAGTATGAAGGCCTTTCGGCATGTCACGCATACAGACGCCACATTTTGAACACCTCCAATCATTCTCTTCTCGAAATTTATCAGAGATCTCACTCCAATCCGAGGTGTAATCCACCGGACCCGCACTTTCCTCATATCTTTTGGGCATCTGTTTCATCTTGACCAAATTTCCGTCATGTTCTTTTAGAAATTCCTCTATTGAAAATTCTTCCACCTGCTTGAATCGCAGAGCCTTATCCAAATGACTGCCGAAACCGTGATACCGCAATTCAGAAAGACAATTTTGACAGGGATAAAGTCGAATGTTTTCAAGAATATGCCGACGGCCATATTCTCCGGCCCCTCTTTTCCCAAGCTCTCTTGCCTCTATCCTGAAACGATTCGACTTGGATCTTGAAATTACATAACGCTCTATGCGGTCCTTACGCTGCATATTGTCGAGTGTTGAACACCATGCAAAATGAAATTTTGGAGTGGCTGCTGAGCTGGGAGAATTATCTTTTAAGTTCAGAGAAGTTGCACTGGAGTTAAATATATAGAGAATGACAAGAATCTCTCCCTTGTAAGTAAGATATGGCCCAACTTGTTGAAGATCAGCAACGTTTTTGACTTTTTTCTCAGAAATTTCTAACTGTTGCTGAAACCCTTTCAACCCAGAATCTATGTTAAAAGAATTAGAGTGCTCTCTTCCTCCGATTCGCTTGCGAAGCTGCTCTAACTCTCCAAAAGGATCTCTAATTTTCATCGGATCTTAGCTCTGAAACAAGATTGAGAAGACTGTCTTCTGCAGAAGTTCTGATACGGAACTCTACGCGGCGAGAGGCGTCAAAATTTTCTGTGTCGCCTTCATCAAAAATCCTATTACTGGATGACATGCCATGCGCTGTAACGTGAGAGTATGTCCATTCCATTAGAGATTGGTTTGCCACAATCTCAGATAAGTTTAATGAGTAACTCATGACATTTCGCGAGCGCTCTTGAGACAATTTTGTGTTGTAAAGATACCCGGAAAGTTGAGTGTCGCCTCTTCTAATAGAACTGTCAGTGTGTCCTTCAATTCTAAGCTCACTAATCGATTCGCTATGTTTCAAGACAACTGACATTAGGCGAGGAAAAAATTCGGATAAAATTTTCTTAAACTGAGTCGAGAGTTCAGCGCTATCTGTTTCGAAATTGGAATCATTTTGAAAGGTGATTAACAGACCGCTCTCACAAATTGACATGTCCCACTTTTGCGCATCTTCATGAAATTCTCTCTCCAGATCGGAGCAAATTTCATCGCGCTCCTCACTTACATTTTCAAAGTAATTGCTGATATTCTGAATGTAAAAAATGGATATGAATAAAAAGATCATCATCAAGCCCGCCATCATATCCGAAACAGAGATCCATTCATCGTCCTCAGATTTTTTAGAGCCGATCAATGCACCTTTGTTCATCGGTCAGGCGAATTGTCAGGATCCATTGTTCTTCGTGAAGCTTCTTCATATATTTCCAAGAATTTTTCGGTGATGGAAGTTAAATTATTGCCCATTCTGTCAAGAGCACTTTGCAGTTGCTTCTGCATCTCATCGTCAAGGGCCCGTAGAGTTCTCTGCATGGTTTCAACATTGTCTGCAAGCGATTGTGTGATTCTAGATTGAACCTCATTAGCAGTTTCTGCCTGAGTCTCTAAAAAATTATTAACTGTATCTTGAATACTTAGCATTGTCTGATTCATAGCTTCAATTTGTTGATTTATGCTGTCAGTCTGCTGATCTATTGATTCTTTCATTCCTGAAGTCACAGTATCTATGGACTCCCGAAGTTCAGGAACCGCATTTTCAGCACTTTTTCTCATCTCCGCCAGACTGCTTATTCCTTCATAAAGTCCTGTTAGATGTTCTTCTGTCTGATCTAAAACCCCCTCCAGCTTTTCCATGTGCTCTGGGATTTGAGACGTGGAATTCTCGATCTTCTCTATACCTGTTCGAATTTCTTCAAAAGCCCGGGTTAGGATTTCAACCTGCTCTTTATGCTGCTTTTGCCACTCAAGAAGAGCGCCCACCGCTTCATTTAGCTGCTTAAAGTTTTCACCAAATTGCTCAGATATCTTTGCATTAAAGTCTTTGATGACTTCCTCAAGTGCTTTGATCAATGCATCTGTGCCATCCTGCTGCATTTTTTCTGCAAAGTCTCTGAAGTCATTGCGCAGCTTTCCAAACTGCGTGGACAGGCTCGCATCGCCCTCTCCTATCAGTGCATCCCGCACTAATAGGGTATTAGCGTTCATCTCTTTAAGTTCATTCAATAAGTCTCTGCCTGTAACTTCTTCAGGCCCTTGATCTTTATTTTTTGAGGCTTGGAGCCAGCGAAATACCAAAGACAGTCCAAGTCCCAAGACGGACGACAAAAATGCCAATTTGAGGCCGCTGAGAAATTCAGGAACAGAGTCGTTGATGTCCTTGACGTCAAAATTAAGCAGCGAAATCAATACGCCCAGAAAAGTAAAGAATATTCCCAACGAAGTAAGCAGGGTCGGTGCCATGCCTGCGATCTGCGCCCTCATTCCATCTTCTTCATCTAGGCCCTTATATGCGAAATAAAACAGCGCACCTATTGACAATATCGAAACGTAATGCAGGGGCTCCAACTGTGCCAGCCAAGCACTCATGTTATTTCTCCCCTCCCACCACCCCTACTCCACCGTCACCGACTTGGCCAGGTTTCTGGGCTGGTCGATGTCGGTGCCCTTCAGCAGGGCGACTTCGTAGGCCAGCAGCTGCAGCGGCAGCACGAACACCAGCGGGGCGAAGAGCGGGTCGACTTCGGGGATGTTGACGGTGTGTCTCCTGTCGCCGGCGATGTCCCGGTTGCAGATCAGCAGCAGGCGTCCGCCCCGGGCGCTGACCTCGGCCATGTTGCTCTCCAATTTGGACAGCAGGGCGTTGTTGGGGGCGATGACGATGACGGGCATGTCCTCGTCGACGAGTGCGAGCGGGCCGTGCTTGAGTTCGCCGGCGGGGTAGGCCTCGGCGTGCATGTAGGACAGCTCCTTGAGTTTCAGGGCGCCCTCGCAGGCCAGCGGGTACATCGTCCCCCGCCCCAGAAACAGCGAGCCGTGCGACTGCATCAGCTCGGAGGCCATGTCGGCGACCTGCTCTCGCTGGTGCAGTATCCGGCGCATCAGCTTGGGCACCTGCACCAGTCCGGCGAGGGTTTGGGCGATGCGCTCGTCATCCATGCTGCGGGTCTGGCCGAGGGCGAGCATCAGCATCATGATCCCGACCAGCTGGGTGGTGAATGCCTTGGTCGAGGCGACGCCGATCTCCATGCCGGCGCGGGTCAGAAACACCAGGTCGCTCTCGCGCACGAGCGTCGAGGTCGAGACGTTGGAGATCCCGAGCACGCCCATGTAGGCGGCCCGATGGGTGCGCACGGCCTCGAGGGTGTCGGCGGTCTCGCCGGACTGGGAGATGGCGACCAGCAGACTGTCCTCGGCGACGGCGATGCGGCGGTTGCGCAGCTCGCTGGCAATCTCGGCGTGGCAGGGGACGCCGCAGCGCGATTCGATCCAATATTTGCCGATCATCGCGGCGTGGTAGCTGGTGCCGCAGGCGGTCAGGGTGATGGACTTGGCGCGCCCGAGCAGCCGGCGCGCCTCGTTGCCGAAGGCGTTTTCGATGCTGAATCTGCTGCCGTCCCAGGCGTTCTCAAGGGTGGCGTTGACGGCTGCGGGCTGCTCGTGGATTTCCTTTTCCATGAAGTGGCGAAACTCGCCCCGCTCGACGCTGTCGATGTGTTCCAGCTGGGTGACGGGGTCGCGTCTGACGCACTCGCCGCCGGCGTCGTAGATGTCGATGCTGTCCCTGCGAATTTCGGCGATGTCGCCCTCCTCAAGATAAATAAAGCGGTCGGTGACCTGCCCCAAGGCGATGACGTCGGAGGCGACGAAGTGCTCGCCGATACCGATGCCGATGACCAGCGGGCTGCCGGAGCGGGCGACGCATATCGCCCCGGGATCGGCGGCGCTGATGGCGGCCAGCGAGTAGGCCCCGACGAGCTGCGGCACCACGCTGCGCATGGCCTCAAGCAGCGTGTCGCCCTGCTGCATGCGCGCATTGAGCAGGTGGGCGACGACTTCGGTGTCGGTCTCGGACTGCATGAGCACATTCAGGGTGGCGCGCAGTTCCCGGTAGTTTTCGATGATGCCGTTGTGCACCAGGGCGATGTCGCCGGCGGCCTGGGGGTGGGCGTTGCGCTCGCTGGGTTCGCCGTGGGTGGCCCAGCGGGTGTGGCCGATGCCGCTGCGCCCCCGCCAGACAGGGCTGCTGCGGCCGAGCGCCTTTTTGAGTTCCCTGAGTTTTCCCTGGCGGCGCACCAGCTCGAGGCTTTTGCCCCGCTGGCGGCTAACGGCTATGCCGGCCGAGTCGTAGCCGCGGTATTCGAGTCGGTGCAGGCCCTCCATGAGGATGCCTGCGACCGGTCGCTGCGCGATCGCACCGACGATGCCGCACAAATCAGGCGACCTCGACGACCACCTTGCCGACGGCCTTGCGCGCTCCCAGGTGGCTGATGGCCTCGGGGCCGCGCTCAAAGGGGAATGTCTCGGAGATCAGCGGGTCGATTTTGCCGGCCTTCAGCAGCTCAAACAGCTCGGCGAAATTCTGACGGTTGCGGTCGGGTTCGCGACCGGTGAAGGCGCCCCAGAACACGCCGACGACCTGGCAGCCCTTGAGCAGCACGCGGTTGATGGCGAGGCTGGGGATGTCGCCCGAGGCAAAGCCGATCACCAGCAGCCTGCCCTTCCAGTTGATGCAGCTCATGCACTGGCTGAAGAGATCGCCGCCGACGGGGTCGTAGATGACATCCGCGCCGTTGCCGCCGGTGAGTTCCTTGACGCGGTCCTTGAGCGATTCCTCGCTGTAGTTGACGACTTCGTCGGCGCCGGCACGGCGGGCGACCTCGAGTTTTTCGGCGCTGCTGGCGGCGGCGATGACGCGGGCGCCGAGCAGCTTGCCGAGCTCGACTGCGGTGATGCCGACCCCGCCGGCGGCGCCCAGCACCAGCAGGTTTTCGCCGGAGCGCAGTTCGGCGCGCTGCACGAGGGCGTGGTAGGTGGTGCCATAGGTCATTGAAAAGCCGGCGGCGACGGTGTCCGAGACGCCGTCGGGAACCGGCATGAGCGCGCCGGCGTCCAGCACGACCTGCTCGGCCAGTCCGCCGTTGCCGACCAGCGCCATGACCCGCTGGCCGACCTGCACGCCGTCAACGCCCTCGCCGAGCGCGGCGACTTCGCCTGAGATCTCGCCGCCGGGGGCGAAGGGAAAGTCGGGCTTGAACTGGTACAGGCCCTGAATGATCAGAACATCGGGGAAGTTAATGCCGACGGCCTTGACGTTGACGACGACCTGTCCCGGGCCGGGCTCCAGGTTGGGCACTTCCTCCAGAACCAGTTTCTCCGGCGGACCGTATTCCTTGCAAAGCCATGCGCGCATTGCCCCCTCCTTTGTGTCTCGAGTGGCGTCGAGGGCGGCAAATATAGCACCGACCCGCAGCGTCGGGCGGTTTCAGCCCCGACTGAGCAGGTGGGTTTGCAGATAGCTCTCAAAGGACTGCCCGGCGCTCTGCCGCCTGAGCTGCTCAAGGGTTTCGCGCGAGGCGGCCGCCTGCACCTCGTGCGGCGCCGCACTGAACGTCGAGGTGCAGTCCAGCAGCCGTTGGCGCTGCCTCAGCGCCAGGTGATTGCCCAGCGCCACCAGCCCGCCGTGCTGTTTCGCATCTTCGATGACCTGTTCGGACAGGGTCGGCAGTTTTCCCGAGAAACGCCGGCGCGCGGCGTCCAGCGCCTGCCGGTGCGGGCTCTGATCGCAGGCGGCATCGAGCAGGTCGGCGACCGGCTCCAGGGCGTCGCAGAGCGCCTCGCCGCTTTCCGGGACGGCTGCCCCCGTGCTGGGCAGCACCAATCCGGGGTCGCGCCCGCACTCGCTGATCTGGCGGAACTCCAGGGTCAGCCGGGTGCGCTCATCCCCGCTCAGCTCGGGGCTGTCGGCCAGCGCCCCGGCCCACAGCAGCACCTCGATGAAGTGCGCCTGCTCGCTGTCGATGCCGACTTCGGAGAACGGGTTCAGGTCGAGCGTGCGGATTTCCAGGTAGCCGATGCCGTGGCGCCTGAGGCCGTCGAGCACGCGCACGTCGGGGCGGACTTCGGGCTTGAGGCGGATCTGCGCATAGAGCTCGTTTTCCAGCTGCAGGATGGCGGGGCTGATCTGCAGGCGCCGTCCGGCCTCGCGACCGAGCCGGTCGATTTCGACAAAGGCCGGCCAGGGTGTCGTCAGGCCGCGTTCGACCTCCCCGGTGTAGCTCTCAAGGCTGTTGAAGGCCAGCCCCATGCCGTCCTGCGCCCGGCTGCTGTAGCCCAGGTCGCCGATGCGCAGGCTGGTGGCGCCGGGCAGCCCGAGGGCGTCCGCACCGACCGGCTCGAGGCGGTGGCTGCGCTTGTCGACAAAAGTGGGATGCACCAGCGGCGAGGCTCCGTAGAGGTAGATCAGCGACCACAGGTGGCGGCGGACATTGCGGACTGCGGCCAGATAGCCCTCGTTGCGCTCCACGCCCAGGTGCGGCCAGAGCGCTTTGGGGAATGAGAAGTTGTAGTGCACCCCGCAGACGGCCTGCATCATCGCACCGTAGCGGTGCCGCAGGCCGACGCGGTAGAGCTGCGCCAGCAGCCCCTGGTGGGTGTCTCGGGTGTCCTGCGAGTAGGCGTGCAGAAAGCGGTCCTCGTCGCGGATTGGACAGGGGACGCTCAGCCCCCAGAGCCGTTCGCGGCCCGGCTCGAGCCGGCTCTGGGTAAAGGCCAGCAGCTGCCTCATCTGCTCCAGCATGTCGGGGATGCTGCTGTGGACGCTGCTGACCCATTCGATCTGCGCCTCGCCGAAGTCGAGCGTGATGTGCGGGTGCACCAGCGGCTCGCCCAGCGATTTCGGGTGGTCCCGCATCGAGATGTCGCCGCCCTCGGTGACGCGCAGGCTCTCGCGCTCGATGCCGCGGCGCGCGCGGCGTGTCAGTTGGCCCTGCTGTCGGAGAGTGTCGAGACGTGCGGCGTCAATGCTCAGCACGGTGCGGTGTGCGCCGGTTACGGACCGGCTTTGAGGATTTCCTCGGGGAGGTTTTCGTAGCGTGCGATGTTCTCGCGGAACTGCGTGACCAGTTTGGCGACTGCGGCGTCGTAGGCGTCCTTGTCCTCCCACGTCCCGCGCGGGTTGAGGATGTCGGAGCTGACCCCGCGGACGGCGAGCGGAATCTGCAGGTTCAGCGGGGCGAAGTACTCGGTTTCGGCATCCTTGAGCTCGCCGGTCTGGATGGCCGTGACGATGCTGCGCGTCACCGGAATCTCAAAGCGCTCGCCGACTTCGTAGCCGCCGCCGGTCCAGCCGGTGTTGACCAGATAGACCTGGCTGCCGAACTCGCGCACGCGGTGCATCAGCAGGTCGGCGTAGACGCGCGCCGGGCGCGGAAAGAACGGCGCCCCGAAGCAGGTCGAGAAGGTCGAGCGGATGCGCGCCGCCGAGCCGACCTCGGTCGAGCCGACCAGGGCGGTGTAGCCGCTGATGAAGTGGTAGGCGGCGGCCTCGGGCGAGAGCACCGAGACCGGCGGGAACAGGCCGTTGACGTCGCAGGTCAGGAAGATGATCGACTCGGGCTCGCCGCAGGTGTTGGCGACCACGCGCTGGTCGATGTGCTCGAGCGGGTAGCACGAGCGCGTGTTCTCGGTGATGCTGCCGTCGTTGTAGTCTGGCGTGCGACGGTCGTCGAGGACGACGTTTTCGAGCACGGCGCCGAAGCGGATCGCCTGCCAGATCAGCGGCTCCCGGTCGCGCGAGAGGCCGATGCACTTGGCGTAGCAGCCGCCCTCAAAGTTGAAGACGCGGTTCTCGCCCCAGCCGTGCTCGTCGTCGCCGATGAGCTGCGAGGCTGGGTCCGAGGACAGCGTCGTCTTGCCGGTGCCGGAGAGCCCGAAGAACAGGCAGACGCTGCCGTTCTTGGCGACGTTGGCGCCGCAGTGCATCGGCAGGACGTCCTTCGCCGGCAGCAGGAAGTTCTGCACCGAGAACATGGCCTTCTTCATCTCGCCGGCGTAGCCGATGCCGGCGATGAACACCTTGCGGCGGGCGAAGTTGATCATGACCACGCTCTCGGAGTTGGTGCCGTCGACCTTGGGGTCGCAATGAAAATTGGGCAGGTTGAGCAGCTTCCACTCGCCCTTGGTCTTGGGGTTGTAGTTGCTCGGGCGCACGAAGATGTTGCGGGCGAACAGGTTGTGCCAGGCGGTTTCGGTGGTGACGTTGAGCGGGATGTAGTCCTCGCCGTCGGCGCCGACGTGCAGGTCGGCGACGTAGTGATCGCACTGACCGATGTACTCCTGACCCTTGTCCCAGAGTGCGTCGAATATCTCCGAGCTGACCGGCTGGTTGACCGGACCCCACTCGATGTCGTCGCAGGTGCTGGGCTCGTGAACGATGAAGCGGTCCTTCGGACTGCGACCGGTGCGCTTGCCGGTGTTGACGCTGAGCGCGCCGGCATCGGTGAGCACACCCTCGCCGCGCGTAATCGCGTGGCTGATCAGTTCGGAGGGGAGGAGATTGTGGTGCGTCCGGGGGGCGTCATCCGCCATTCAATCTTCCCGGCAGTGCACAGCGGCGGCGATTATATACAGATGCGCTCGGAGCGCTTTTTTGCAGCCAAAGACGGACGTGATCACAAAAGGCCGTGATGTATCATTCGCCGCTTTTGTCGCCCGACAAGCAGGTGCATCTTGAAATATTCACTGACGGGCGCCTCGCCCCTGATTCGCATTATTTTTTCCATTCCGGCCCTGGCTTTGCTGCTGGCCGGCTGTGTCCCCCCCGCCGAGAGCAACAGCAATGAGGTTGGCCAGGAGGAGCTGGAGCGCACCGGCTACGTCATCGGCCACCAGTTCGGCCAAGAGTCCAGACAGACCATCCAAGATCTCAGCATCAACCCCGCAGGCTTTCAGAAGGGCTTCATCGACGCCATCAATGACCGCCCCTCGCAGCTCGGCGAGGAGGAGACCAAAAAGCTGATGGCGGCCTATGAGGAGGCACAGGCCGAGCGCGCCGCCGAGATGATGGCCAGGAAAGCCGAGGAGGACAGCATCAAGCTGGCCTCCAACACCCTGCGGGGCGATGCCTTCCGCACCGAGTACGCCAAGCGGGACGGCGTCAAGACCACCAGCACCGGCCTGATGTACCGCATCATCAAGCCCGGCTCGAAGCTGCGCCCCAAGCCCTCCAACACCGTCGAGGTTCACTACCGGGGCACGCTGGTCGACGGCACCGAGTTTGACAGCTCCCACTCGCGCAACCAGACCGCGACCTTCCCGCTCGGCGGTGTCATCGCCGGCTGGACCGAGGGGCTGCAGCTGATCGGCGAGGGCGGCACCATCGAGCTGGTCATCCCCCCCGATCTGGGCTACGGTGATCGCAGCGTCGGCGAGATCATCGGCCCGGGCGACACCCTGATTTTTGAGGTCGAGCTGATCGCCATCGAGCCCTCCAGAGCCTGAGCCGAACCCGGTCTCCGCTCTGCCCCACCCAGCCATTCGCACACCGACCAGAGGAGCACCCCATGAGCAAACACATGAACGAGCACAAGGGCGAGAAATTCCGCGAGGAATACGCCGCCAAACCCGACGTGAAAACCACCGACTCCGGCCTGATGTACCGCATCGAGAGTCCCGGCGGGGAGCGTCGCCCCACGGCCAGCGACACGGTCGAGGTGCACTACCGCGGGACGCTGATCGACGGGACCGAGTTTGACAGCTCGTGGAGCCGCAACCGCACCGCGACCTTTCCGCTGGGCGGCGTGATCGCCGGCTGGACCGAGGGGCTGCAGCTGATTGGCGAGGGCGGCACCATTGAGCTGGTCATTCCGCCCGATCTGGCCTACGGCAAGCGGGGCTCGCCCGGCGGCATCGGGCCGGATGAGACGCTGATCTTCCACGTCGATCTGATCAAGATCCGCTAGGCCGACCCGCAGGAGAACGGGGTCCTGCAAGGTGCGGGGGCTGGCCGGATGAGCGCGGTCGATCAGTCGAAGTCGAAATCGCTGCGGGAGGGCAGGCTGGCCGAGCTGTTCCAGGATGTCTCCGAGATGCTGCACCGCGAGCTCAAGCCCTATCAGGGTCGCATCACGGGCGTCGAGGAGGGGCGGGTCGACCTGGACACCTTCCTCGATTCCAAGGGCGCACACTTCGTGCTGGCGCTCGAGGACAAGACCGACGAAAAGGGCCGCCGCATGGTGGCGCTCTGGGCCTCGCACCCCTATGCCGGTCACTTTCATCTGACGCGCTGCACCGAGGAGCGCCCGGCGCCCTCGCGCCTGGCCTGCATTGCCTCGGTCTGGCTGCGCACCAACAATTACGGCGAGTTCTATCTGGGACACGAGGACAAGACCTTTCTGGTCGATGAGATCCGAGAAGCCGCCGCCAAGATCTACCGAAGAGCCTAGTCCCCCCGCCCGCCGACCGCAAGCCTTCCGCCGGCTAGAGCTCCCCGGGGGACGCACCGCCCCACTCGACCCAGCGACCGTGGAAGTCGGCGCGCCCCAGCTCGCGCTCGACGCCGTCCGATGCCCCGCCGCACCAGAGCGCCAGAATGATCGCCGCACCCTGCCCCCTCTGGCTGGCTTCGTCGGCTTCGACGCGCAGCCAGGCCAGCGGCGCCCTGTCCCCGCCGCCCTCGCCGATGCGGCGGATCCGGTCCCGTCCCCGCTGCTGATCGGCCCGGCTGAAATACTGCCAGGCGACGGTCGAGTAGACCACGCGCAGCTGTTCGCCGGGCGAGGGGGTCAGCCGCTGCTCAAGCCATTCCCCGGCGCCGCAGGTGTCGAGGCGCACGTCCAGCGAGCGCGCGATTTCGACGGCGCTGCGGGTGCGCTCGAGGCGCTCCCGCTGGTCGGGCCAGATATAGGACATCAGGCGCGCACATCCGGCCTCGGAGCGCACGTCGATCGGGGCGATGTCGCAGCCCCGGCGCTCGGCGATGTGCAGCCGCGCCCCCTCAAAACCGGCGCCCAGCGGTGCGCCCCGCCACTGCGGGGTCAGCTGCAGTGCGGAGTCGGCATCGCCGCAGACCCGCCCGCCGAGGCGGTAGCCCCAGCGGTCGAGGCAGAGGTTGAGCCCGGCGCTGGCGCCGACCTCGAACAGCGCCAGCGGCAGCCCCGCAAAGCGCGCGGCAAGCGTCAGCAGCACGGGCATCAGCGCCGCCGAGCGCCCGACCTCATTGGTCTGGGGCGGGTTCCGGCAGAAGGCGAGGATGTCTTGGGCGTCGGCTTTGAGCACTCTGGAGACGCTGTCCCAGATCGCATCGGCATCGGCCGTGTGCGGCGGCCAGCAGCGTTTCAGGCCGGCGTCCCGGTCGGTCAGCGCCCAGTGGTGCAGGGCTCCGGCCAGGCGCAGCGGCAGGTTGTCGCCGGCGCTGGTGACATCGCCGTCCCAGTCGAACAGCCGCTCGGCGACGGCATCGCTGCGGGGCGTCCAGCGCTCGGCAAACAGCGCGCACAGCTGCCCGGTGAAGGGCGAACCCAGATGGCTGCAGGCCGAACCCTGCAGGGCGAAGGCGCGACTCAGCGAGACCTCGCTCACGCTTCCGCCGCCAGCAGCCAGAGTCCCTGGCCGAGGCAGCCGAGGCCGAGCAGCAGCACCAGAATCCGGGTGTAGCGGCCGAAGCGGGCGTCGTCGAGCAGGTCGAGCATGCGCCGCCCGAGCGAAGTCCCCAGGACCGAGCAGACAATCAGGCCGACCAGCAGCAGCGCGTCGATCTCCTGCAGCGCCATCTGCCCGGTGAACACCAGCCAGTAGCCGATGCGCACGGCGTGGCCGAGCGACTGGGTCAGCGCCTTGGTCGCAACCACCTGGTGACGGCCGAGGCTGCTGTGGGCGTAGAAGGCGTCGAGCAGCGGGCCGGAGACGCCGACGACCTGGATGCCGGTGCAGACCGCACCGGCGGCGAGCGCGGTCGGCCGGTGCTCGATGCGCAGCCGCACCAGCGGGCGCAGCAGCTCGGTGACGACGGGGACCAGCCCGACGATGATCAGCACCAGTGCGCGGTCCGGAACAAAGGCCAGCGCCACCAGGGCGCCGAGCGCCAGCAGCGATCCTGCGGCATAGGGCAGCAGCGCCGCACCGTAGATGTGCTCGCGCAGCAGGAAGCAGCGGTAGCCGTTGGCGCACAGCTGGATGATGCCGTGCAGCACCATGGCGACTGGGACGCTGAACAGGCTGATCAGCAGCCAGAGCAGCACCACCCCGCCCGCCATGCCGAACACCGCCGAGAGCAGCGAGGTGGCAAACACCCCCGCCGCCGCGATCAGCCAGGTCACGGGGGTGCCGGTCTAGTTGAACAGCTGATCGTCTTTGCCGTCACCGTCGGCTGAACCCTCTGCGGCGCCGGCTTTGGGCTCCCGACCGATGCCCATCAGCCACATCACCGGGCCGGAGAACAGGTAGATGATGGCCAGCAGCATCAGGATGCTGGCGGGCAGGACGATCAGGCAGGAGATCCCGAAGGCGGTCCAGAGCAGCCCCTTGATCGGAACCTTGTCCTTGACGTCAAAGCCCTTGAAGCTGAGGTAGGGAAAGCGCGACATCATCGCCACCGAGGACAGCGCCAGCAGCAGCCCGGTGATCGCGGTGGCAAAGGCCTCGCCCAGGTCGAAGCCGGTCGAGTTCATGGCCCAGATCGTGGTCGCCATCAGGCCCGCAGCGGCTGGGCTGGGCAGCCCCTGGAAGTAGTGCCCGGGCCACTCGGAGCTGTCGCCGAGGTTGAAGCGCGCCAGCCGCAGCGAGGTCGACAGCACGTAGAAGGCGGCCAGCAGCCAGCCCCAGTCGCCCAGCTGCGACAGCCCCCAGGTGAACATCATGACGGCCGGGGCGATGCCGAAGGCGACCAGGTCGGAGAGGCTGTCGTACTCCTGGCCGAACTCACTCTGCGTGTGGGTCCAGCGCGCCACGCGGCCGTCGGTGGCGTCGAACGCCATGGCGAAGAAGATCGCAAAGGCGGCGGGCAGAAAGTTGCCCTGTATCGAGGCGGTGATGGTGTAGAAGCCGGAGAACAGCGTGCCGGTGGTCAGGATGTTGGGCAGCAGATGCACGCCCCCGCGCAGCCGGCCGCCGACCCGCTTCGGCGGCGCCGCAGCGGTCTCGGGCGCCTCGGGCGCCGCCTCGTGCTCCGACCGGTCGGATTCAGTTGACATCGCGATCCACCAGCCGCTGCTGGGCAATCCACGGCATCATCGCCCGCAGGTGCTCGCCGACCTGCTCGACCGGGTGCTCGCGCTGGCGCCGGCGTATGGCCTTCATGACCAGCTGGCCCGACTCGCACTCCTGCACGAATTCGCGGGCAAACTCGCCGCGCTGGATGCGCCCGAGCGCCTCCCGCATGCGCTCGCGCACGCCCGCATCGATGACCTTCGGCCCGGTGAGGTAGCCGCCGTACTCGGCGGTGTTGGAGATCGAGTAGTTCATGTTGGCCAGCCCGCCCTCGTAGATCAGGTCGATGATCAGCTTGGTCTCGTGCAGGCATTCAAAGTAGGCCATTTCGGGGCTGTAGCCAGCCTCGACCAGGGTCTCAAACCCGGCCAGGATCAGCTCGGCCAGGCCGCCGCAGAGCACGGCCTGCTCGCCGAACAGGTCGGTCTCGACCTCCTCCCGAAAGCTGGTCTCGATGATGCCGGCGGTGCCGGCACCGATGGCGCAGGCATAGGACAGGGCGATGTCGCGCGCGCGGCTGCCGGCGTCGCTGTGCACCGCAATCAGCGCCGGGACGCCCCCGCCCTGCTGGTAGTTCGAGCGCACGGTGTGCCCCGGCCCCTTGGGGGCGACCATGACGACATCCAGGTCGGCGCGCGGCTCGATGCACTGAAAGTGAATGTTGAAGCCGTGCGCAAAGGCCAGCGTCGCCCCCTGCTTGAGATTGGGCTCGACCTCGCTGTAGTAGACCTTGGCCTGCAGCTCGTCGGGCACCAGCAGCATGACCAGGTCGGCGCCGTCGACCGCCTCGGAGACCGGCGCCACCGCCAGCCCGGCTTTTTCGGCCTTGGCGCCCGAGCTGGAGCCCGCGCGCAGGCCGACCGTCACGCTCACGCCGGTGTCCCTGAGGTTGAGGGCGTGGGCATGCCCCTGCGAGCCGTAGCCGATCACGGCCACCTTCATCCCCTGGATGATGCTCAATTCGGCATCCTTGTCATACAGCATGTTGATGGTGGTCATAGCGTTCTCCGTCAGGGCCCGGCACCGTCAGCCGGGCAAAATATCCTCTTCGCTGCGCGACATGCCGATGATGCCCGAGCGCACGTATTCCAGAATCGAGACGCTGCCGAGCGCCTGGATGAAGGCGTCGAGCTTGTCGCTGCGCCCGCTGATCTGCAGCGTGTACTGCTCTGGATGTGTGTCGACGATCTTGCCGTCGAAGATGCTCACGGTGCGCGCGATCTCGGCGCGCTGCTCGCCGCCGACGGCGCCCACCTTGAGCAGCAGGATTTCGCGCTCGAGATGATCGCCCTCGCTGAGGTCCGCGACCTGGACGACATCGATGAGGCGGTTGAGGTGCTTGACGATCTGCGCCACGGTGCGCTCGTCCCCCCAGGTGCTGACGGTCAGGCGGGAGAGCGTCTCATCGTGGGTCGGCGCCACGGACAGGCTGTCGATGTTGTAGCCCCGCTGCGAGAACAGCCCGACCACGCGCGAGAGCGCCCCGGGCTCGTTCTCCAGCAGTATTGCGAGCACGTGGCGGGTGCCCTCGCGCATCAGCTGCGCTCGGTGCGGCTGAGCCACAGGTCATTGACGGCGCCCGGGGCGATCTGCATCGGGTAGACGTGCTCGTCGGGGTCGACGGCGATGTCGACAAACACCAGCCGGTCGCGCTGCCCCAGCGCCTTCTCAAGCTCGGGTTCCAGGTCCTCGGGCGCCTCGATGCGCGCACCGACGTGCCCGTAGGCCTCGACCAGCTTGACAAAATCCGGCAGCGAGTCGCTGTAGGTGCTGTGCGAGTGCCGGCCGGCGTACTGCATGTCCTGCCACTGCTTGACCATGCCGAGTGCGGCGTTGTTGAGGTTGACGATCTTCACCGGCAGGTTGTACTGGATGCAGGTCGCCAGCTCCTGCAGGCACATCTGGATGCTGCCCTCGCCGGTGACGCAGATGACCTCGGCGTCGGGAAAGGCGTACTGGACCCCCATTGCCGCCGGAAACCCGAAGCCCATCGTGCCCAGTCCGCCGGAGTTGATCCAGCGGCGCGGCCGGGCGAACGGGTAGTACTGCGCGGCAAACATCTGGTGCTGGCCGACATCCGAGGTGATGTAGGCGCTGCCCCCCGTGAGGCGGTAGAGCGCCTGAATGACGCGCTGCGGACTGATGCGCCCGGGGGTTTCGTCCTCGGGGACGCAGTGGTGATTGAGGCCGTGCGCGCTGCGCCAGCCGCTGATGCGCTCGCGCCACGGCAGCCGGCGCTCCCGGACATCCTCCTCGGACTCGCCGCCGGAGTCGAGCGCCTTCAGCATGTCCCCCAGCACCTCGTCGGCGGGCCCGACGATGGCCAGATCCGGGCGGATGATCTTGTCGATGCTGGCCGGGTCGATGTCAATGTGAATGATCTGCGCCCCGGGGCAGAACTTGTCCGGCGAGTTGGTGATGCGGTCGTCAAAGCGCACGCCGACCCCGAGGATGACGTCGGAGTGGTGCATGGCCATGTTGGCCTCGTAGGTCCCGTGCATGCCCAGCATGCCCAGCCAATTGGGGTCCTCAAGGCTGCCGGGATAGCCGCCCAGCCCCATCAGCGTGCAGGTGGTCGGCAGGTGCAGCCGGCGGCACAGCTCGGTCGCCACCTCTGCGGCCTCGCCCTGGACCACGCCGCCGCCGAGGTAGGCCACCGGACGCTCGGCCTGCCGCAGCAGCTCAACGGCCCGCCTGATCTGGTCGGAGGCGGCGCGCTTGACCGGGGTGTAGGAGCGCATCTCGGTCTCGTGCGCCTCGGGCATGCGGTACTCAAAGGTTTGGTTGGGCTCGGTGCAGTCCTTGGGGATGTCGACGACGACCGGTCCCGGCCGTCCCGTGGTGGCAATGTAGAAGGCGCGGCGCACGGCGGCGGGGATGTCCTCGGCCTTCTTGACGAGAAAGCTGTGCTTCACGACCGGCCGGGAGCAGCCGACCATGTCGGTCTCCTGAAAGCAGTCCGTGCCGATCAGCTGGGTGCGCACCTGACCCGAGATCACCACCAGCGGGATCGAGTCCATGTAGGCCGTGGCGATGCCGGTCAGCGTGTTGGTGGCGCCCGGGCCGGAGGTCACCAGCACCACGCCGCAGCGTCCGGTGGCGCGGGCATAGCCGTCGGCGGCGTGAACGGCGGCCTGCTCGTGCCGCACCAGAATGTGCTCGATCGAATTCTGCTTGAACAGGGCGTCGTAGATGTGCAGCGCCGCCCCGCCGGGATAGCCCCAGACGCTGTCAACGCCGACCTCTTTGAGGGCGCGAATCAGCGCATCGCCGCCGGACACCTGCGGCAGCTGCGGCTGTTCCCGTGCGGCCTCCTCGGCCAGCGGTGCGTTTTCGTTCATATCAACCTGCTCTGCGGTGTGCAGAACGAGGCGCGGATTATTGCACAGCCCCCCAAAAGCACGGCCTTTCCGGCGGTTTTTGCCGCCCCAAATCGCGGGGGTTTTCGGCCTGTTTCGGACTGGGCGGGGTCCACCGATGCGCTAGAAGCTCGGCTTGATCGAAAAATCGTAGAAGAACAGGTTGGACTGGTGCCGCACCCGGGGAAAGCGCCTGTAGAGATAGTTGCTGCGCAGGCGCTCCGACTCGGTTTCGCCCCTGGGCATTCGCAGCATGATGGCGTATTCGCCGTCAAACAGGGTGTCCCCGGCCGTGACTTCCCAGATAATAAACCCGTCGGGTGCGGTGGGCAGATCGGGAATGCTGGGCTTGGAAACCCACCTCGGGCACATGCCGTGTTTCTGGCATTCCTCTGCGGCCCTGAGCTCGGTGCACTCCTCCAGATCCAGGATTCCGGCGAGCGCCGATTCATCCGGTGCGGATCCGGCATCCTCTCCGATAACGGCCGCCTCGACCGTCTGGCTGCCCTCGGCGCCCTCGGCATTTTCCGCTTCCCCCTCCCCTTCGGCGATCTCTGCGTCCTCAGCGACGGCTTCGGGTTCCGGGTCTGCATCCTCGTCATAGCCGTAGGGTCGGCAGCCCCTGGAAATCTCCATCTTGCGCTCGTTGCGGACGCTGAGCATGCTGCTCTCGACCTGGGCGTAGCGATCCTCCTCGGAGGCCTCCAGCCGCAGCAGCTGCAGGGTCGACTCGGGCAGGACACCCTCGGGCAGTGCGATGAAGAACACGAACGGCGCCCCCGGGGTCAGCTGGACATTGGACGATTCGCCCTGGAGCTGCATGTAGATGAGGTTGTCGGTGCGGCGGCTTTCAACCGGCATCTTCGGCGAGATGAAGTAGACGCGCTCGCCGCTGACCAGGCCGACCCGCTGCTGCTCCCAGGGCGGGATGTCGCGCATGCCCAGCGGGATGGGTTCGGGCTCGGAGATGTAGCGCAGACGGTGCTCGTAGTCGCCCAGGGCACTGCTCTGCTCATTCAGGATCCTAAAGAACTGGGAAAAGCGCTGGCGCAGGCTGGCGTTGTTGATGCGCATGCCGTCCTCATTGCCCTCGTAGGACTGCTCAAACGCCTTGCGCCGCACTTTGGCCACCTTGTCGGCATATTTTTCGCGCAGGGTGCGCTCGGCATCCGCCTGCGCCATTTTGATTTCCTCAGCCCGCTCGATGGCGTCGCGCTCGGCCTCCTCCTTGCGCTCCTTGATTTCATCGAGCAGCTTCTGCTCCTTATCGGCGGCCCGCTGCCTCTGCTTGTCGTCTTCAGCCTCCTCGGCATCCTGCTTGATCTTGGCCAGAGCCTCCTCATCCTTGATCACCTGGGCTTCTTCCTTCTCCTTGAGCTCGGTCGCGCGCTCCTCTTCCTTCATGGCGGTCTCGGCGTGTTTCTCCCGCAGCTCGGCCAGCTTCTCCCGCAGCTCCGACTCGAGGTCTCTGGTGCGCTCATTGAGCTTGGCCAGCCCCTCCCGGATTTTCTCTGACAGACGCTGATCGCGCTCTTCCTGCTTGGCCATCTGCTTGGCCTTGTCCTGCTCTTCCTTGATTCTCTGCTTGGCCATTTTTTCGGCGTTCTTGATGGCCTTGCGGCTGTCCTTCTCCTTCTGCTTGGCCATTTTTTCGGCATTTTTGACGGCGTCCCTCTGCTGGCGCTCCTTCAGCTTGATCATTCTTTGCTCGTTTTTGGCGGCCTCGTCGGCCTCCCGCTGTTTTTCCCTGGCCACAGCCGCCTCATACCTCTCCCTGTAGCGCTCTTCGAGTTCCTGCTGCTTGGCTCTGATCTCCTCGAGCTTGGCGGCTCTCTCGGCATCGCGCTCCCTCTGCTTGGCGGCCAACTCGGCATCCTTGGCGGCCTGCTTGGCCTGCTGCTCCTCAAGTTTGGCGGCTCTCTCAGCGTCCTTGGCGGCCTGTCTGGCCTGCTCCTCCTCGAGTTTGGCCATTCTCTCGGCCTCTTTGACTGCCTCCCTGGCCTGCCTCTCTTCGAGTTTGGCGGCTTTCTCAGCGTCCTTGACGGCCTGCCTGGCGCGCTTCTCTTCCAGCTTGGCCATTCTCTCGGCCTCCTTGGCCGCCTCCTTGGCTCGCCTCTCCTCAAGCTTGGCGGCTTCCCTGGCGGCCTCTTCGGCCTCTTCCTGCTCGCGCCTGGCCATTTCCTCGGCTTCCTCGGCCTCCTGCTTGGCGCGCTCCTCCTCAAGCCTGGCCATTTCCTCTTCAAGTCTGGCCGCCTCTTCAGCCTCTCTGGCCTCCCGCCTGGCCTGCTCCTGTTCAAGCCTGGCGGCTTCCCGGGCCTCTCGCTCCCTGCGCTTGGCCAATCTCTCCTCGGCCTTGGCGGCCTCCCTGAGTGCGCGCTCTCTATCCCGGGCCCTGCGCTTCTCAGCCTTTTCGGCCTCCCGGAGTTCGCGCTCCCTCTGCCTGAGCAGCTCCTTTTCAGCCTCCTCGTCAAAGGCCGCCTCCTCGGCGTCTTCCTGATCGCGCCGCTGCTTTTCGAGGGCTTCGGCTTCCCGCTCCTCCCGCTCCTGCTGTTCGAGCTGTTCGAGCAGCTCGGCCTGGGCCTGGGACTCGGCATCGTCCTGCGCCGGCGCCAGAACTGCGCTGCCCGCAGCAGCGCCCAGCAGCAGCACTCCGAGCAGGGCGATCGGCAGCGACTGGCGCATCAAGCCGCCGATCTCACGATTGAACCGACCCCGTGGTCGCTGCGGTGACGCTGCAGCACGCTCAGGATTTCAGAGCGCTGGATGCGCCTGACGGGCGTGCT
The DNA here is from genome assembly GCA_001750645.1 of Gammaproteobacteria bacterium AqS3. GTDB lineage: Bacteria > Pseudomonadota > Gammaproteobacteria > MEIF01 > AqS3 > AqS3. The sequence goes on along the minus strand of MEIF01000004.1, from coordinate 28,704 downwards.
GTTGGAGGGTTCGTGGCGGCTGCGCACTTCGCGCACGGCGCTCGCCGCACGGCGCAGATATTCAACCTGGGGATAGTCGCAATTCTCATAACCCGGGCGACCTCGGGCATCGGCCTCGCAGGCCGACAGAAACCCCTCAAGGCGCATGGGGTGGCGCTCAGCGCCAAGCCGTTCAATCAGTTTCAGCAAAGTCGCAGGACGCAGTTCTAAACTTTTGTGGCAGTGAGTGTGCCACAACACGGCCAGCTCGGCACACCGCCCCCAGGACACCGGCAGGCAATAGCGATTGACCAGCGCCCGCAGCGGGGCAATGCCGCGCGCCTCGTGGCCGTGATGACGCGGCAGCAGGGACGCCGGCGTGCGCGCCTTGCCGAGATCGTGCGTCAGCGCCGCAAAACGCCAGCAGGCGCGCCGGCTGAGCCGCTCGGCCTGGGCCAGCACCAGCAGGCTGTGCACGCCGGTGTCGATCTCGGGGTGGTGGTGCTCCGGCTGGGGGACGCCAAACATTGCGTCGATCTCGGGGAATAGCGGCCCCAGCAGACCGTCCCGGCGCAGCTGTGCGAAAAAGCGGTGCGGTGCGGCATCCAGGGCTTCGATCAGCGCCGCCCGGATCGTCTGCCGATCCACTTCAGCCGCCCCATCCCGCTGGGGAATATCGACCAGCTGGGCGGTTTCGTCGTAGTCTATTTCGCCCGGACGGGAGCAGAGCGCAGCCCCCAGAGCGGCATCGATCAGTTGTTTTGCGGCGCGGGCGGACATCTGCGGCTTTCAGATACACCCTGTATAGAATGGGCGCATTCTACTCACCCGAACCGGCCGATGAGTGCATCCTTTGATCTGGACTACCTGGCCCAGCTGATGCGCCTCAACATCAAGCCGGAAGAGCGCACCGGAATCGAGGAAAAACTGGGATCGGTCATGGAAATGATCGACCAGGTGGTCCAGGCCGACACCGAGGGTGTGGAGCCGCTGGCGCACCCGCTGGAAATCCACACCGTGCTGCGCAGCGACATCCCGGACGAGCCTGCGCGCAGCCTGCGGGACTGGATGCAGGACGGCGGCGCCCCGGAAACCGAGGACGGCTTCTACACCGTTCCCAAGGTCATCCCCTAGTGCAGACCCTGATGCAGCTCGCCCGCTCCCTGCGGCAGGGCGAAACCACTTCGGAGGCGCTGACCGAGGCCGCACTGACGCGCGCCAGAGCCGCCCAGGACGATCTCAACGCCTTCGTGACGCTGTGCCCCGACGAAGCCCTGGCCGAGGCCCGCAGCGTCGACGCCGAGCGCGCCGCCGGCGCCGCTCTGGGGCCGCTGGCCGGCGTGCCCATGGCCCACAAGGACCTGTTCTGCACCGAGGGGATCCGCACCACCTGCGGCTCGCGCATGCTGGACAACTTCATCCCGCCCTACGACGCCCACGTCGTCGAGCGCGTCAAGGCCGCGCGCATGCCGGTGATCGGCAAGCTCAACATGGACGAGTTCGCCATGGGCTCGTCCAATGAGAACAGCTACTACGGCGCGGTGCACAACCCCTGGGACCTGCGGTGCAGCCCGGGCGGCTCCTCCGGCGGTTCGGCGGCCGCAGTGGCGGCGGGCATCGTGCCCGGTGCGACCGGAACCGACACCGGCGGGTCAATCCGCCAGCCCGCCGCACTGTGCAACCTGCTGGGCATCAAGCCGTCCTACGGGCGGGTGTCGCGCTACGGCATGGTGGCGTTCGCCTCCAGCCTCGACCAGGGCGGGGTGCTGACGCGCAATGCCGAGGACGCCGCCGCCCTGCTGCAGGTCATTGCCGGTCACGATGCCCGCGACGCCACCTGCATCAACGCCCCGGTGCCCGACTATCTCGCCGAGCTGCGGACGCCGCTGGAGGGCGTGCGCATCGGCCTGCCCGACTTCGGCGATGGCCACGCCATCGCCCCGGCCTACCGCGAGCTGCTGGAAGCCTGCATTGAGCAGCTGCGCTCGCTCGGAGCCGAGACGGTTTCGGTGCAGCTGCCCAACGCCGACCTGGGCATTGCGATCTACTACGTCATCGCCCCGGCCGAGGCCTCGGCCAACCTGGCCCGCTACGACGGCGTCCACTACGGGCACCGCTGCGAGAACCCCGCCGACCTGCAGGATCTCTACCGGCGCTCGCGCAGCGAGGGCTTTGGCGAGGAGGTGCGCAGGCGCATCATGGTCGGGGCGCACGTCCTGGCGCGCGGGTTCTACGACGCCTACTACCTGCAGGCGCAGAAGTGCCGCCGGCTGGTGCTGCGGGACTATCAGAGCGCCTTCACCCGGTGCGATGTCATCCTGACCCCGACGGTGCGCGCCCCGGCCTTCCGCCTCGGCGAAAAGCTCACCGACGACCCGACCGACCTCTACCTCGAGGACCTCTACACCGTCGGCGCCAACCTCGCCGGGCTGCCCGGGCTGTCGATGCCGGTCGGGTTTGTCGACGGCCTTCCGGTGGGGGTGCAGCTGATCGGCCGCGCGCTCGAGGAGGGTCGCATCCTCAGCCTCGCCCACCGCTACCAGCAGCACACCGACTGGCACCTGCGCACCCCGCCGGGATTCAGCGGAGACGGGGCGTGAGCTGGCAGACCGTCATCGGCCTGGAGCTGCACATCCAGCTGCACACCCGCAGCAAGCTGTTCTGCGGCAGCCCCAACGCCTTTGGCGGCGCCCCCAACAGCCGGGCCGGCGAGGTCGACAGCGCCCTGCCCGGGACGCTGCCGGTGATCAACCGGGAGGCCGTCGGCATGGCGGTGCAGCTGGGGCTGGCGCTGGGCGCCGAGATCAACCGCACCTCCGTGTTCGTGCGCAAGAACTACTTCTACCCCGACCTGCCCAAGAACTACCAGATCAGCCAGCTGCAGGAGCCGGTGTTCGGCGCCGGGACGGTCGAGGTGCCGATGCCCGACGGCGGCACGCTCAGCGTGCGCATCAACCACGCCCACCTGGAGGAGGACGCCGGCCGGCTGGTGCACGACGTCTTTGCCGAGCGCAGCGCCGTCGATCTGAACCGCGCCGGCGTCCCGCTGATCGAGGTCGTCTCGGAGCCCGACATGCACAGCCCCGAGGAGGCCGTCGCCTACGCGCGCGCGCTGCACCGCATCGTTCGCTACCTGGGCATCTGCAGCGGCAACCTGTCGCGCGGCGAGCTGCGCTGCGACGCCAACGTCTCGGTGCGCCCCGATCCCGAGGCGCCGCTGGGGACGCGCACCGAGCTGAAGAACATCAACTCCTTCCGCTTCATCGGCCGTGCCATCGAGATCGAGGCTGCACGGCAGCTCCGGATACTCAAATCCGGGGGCGAGGTGGCGCCGCAGACGCTGCTGTTCGACCCCGACCGGGACATCGTCCAGCCCATGCGCGAAAAGGACACCGAGAGCGACTACCGCTACTTCCCCGACCCCGACCTGCTGCCGGTATACGTCGATGACGACTGGCTCGAGGAGCTGCGCAGCGGGATGCCGGCGCCGCAGGACGAGGTCATCCGCCGCTACGAGGAGGAGTTCGGCCTGACCGACCAGGTCGCCCGGCAGGTCGCCGCAGACGTGCATTCGATGGACTACTTTGACCGCGTGCGCACCCTGTGCGGCGACGCCGCCCTGGCGGGCAACTGGATGGCCGGGGCGCTGACCGGGGCGCTGCACCGGGACGGCCTCGAGCTGGAGCGCTGCCCGATGCCGGCCGAGACCCTGGGCGAGCTGCTGCGCACCCTGGTCCAGGGCGGCATCAGCTCCAGCGCCGCCAAGAAAATATTCGAGTCGCTCTGGAGCGAGCCGGGCTCGGTCGATGAGCGCATCGACCGACTCGGGCTGCGGGCGCTCACCGACAGCGACGCCCTGAAGGACGCCGTCGAGGCCGTCATCGCCGGCAACCCCGGACAGGTCGAGCAGTACCGGGCGGGGCGCACCAAAGTGCTGGGGTATCTGATCGGCCAGGTCATGCAGGCCACCGGCGGAACCGCCGATGCCAAGACCGTCAACCGCCTGATGCGAGAGCGGCTGGATCAGCCCGGCGGCGACCCGCAGTCCTGACAGTCCCTCTGGGCGGGCGACGCCCGCCGCCGATGCGGGTGCGAATTATCGAAGGGAGAGGCTGCCAGGCCGGCCCGATCAGCCGAAAAAGGTCATCCTGATCAGAAGGCCGATGACGCTCAAAACAGCGCTCCACAGGGGAATCATGATCATGTTCTCCATCCTGTCCAATCTGGAGTGCACCCTGTCCATATTCTTTTCCAGCTCCTCCGCCTTGGCCTCCAACCTTGCCTGGCTGACCCTCAGGTCTGCCATGTCCCTCTGCAGGGCATCCATCCTCCCGTCCGAGGCACGCCTGTCTTCGGTGTGCTGTGACCTGTGCTCTGCCAGATCGCTGCCGTCTCGGTGAAGCGTGTCGTCTTTGGGGTTGTGCTCATCGCTCATTTGGGCTGACCCTCCTCGGGCCGATTTGCTGAAAGTTTTGTGATGCTAGCGGAACCGCCGCCCTGACACTGTGATCCGGATCACGGCCCGTGTCTTTGCGGGCGGCAGGCATCAATTAATGCCAGGCCGACCCGATTAGGTGAAGAATAAGACTTTAATCCAAAGAGCCAGCATGATAAGAGTAAGGCTCCAGTTGACAAACCCAATCACGCGCCACTTTCTGTCCATGCGGTCAAAAGATTCGTTGATTCGGGCTTGGCGCTCCTCCGGGGTCTCCTCGGCGGCGGCGGCAGACTGTGAATTGCGCCCTCTTGGATCACTGCTGATCCTGTCAGGGGCGTCGTCTGCCGGGTTTCTGGGGTTGCTCATTTGGACTGTCCTCCTTCGAGCTGACTCTGGTTCTGCGAAAGCAGAAAGTTTTGCGAGCCTACCACATTTCAATCTCCCCCGCTTTTCGGCCTCCGAAAACCCCCTGTCTCTGCGGATTGCTCCGAGCCGAACCGCCGCCGCCTCAGCCCTTCGGGCGCCCCCGCTGGCGCAGCACGAGGGTGTTGCCTCTCTGCTCGAACTCCAGCGCCGCCAGCGCCGACATGCCCAGCAGCACGGAGTTCACGTCGGGCTCGGGGTTGATGGTCGCGCGCACGTCGTAGAGCACGATCTCGCCCAGCCTGAGGCGGTCGATGCGCGTCTGGTAGACCGCGATGGGGCCGCCGGCTGTCAGGGCGACGATCTCCCTGCCGCGCTCCAGGTTCATCTGATCGGCCAGCGCCTCGGGGATGGAGATGCTCGTCGCCCCGGTGTCGACCATCATGCTGGCGACGACCCCGTTGATCTCCCCGTCGATCTCATAGTGCCCGAAGCGCCGCGGAATGACGACCTCGATGTCGCCCTCGGGCGAGTACTGCACCACGGTGCGCTCCTCCTGGCTGCTGAAGTAGAACGTCAGGGCGGCGATGATCAGGATCCAGCCGAGCAGCCACATTCCGGCGGACTGCCTGGCCACGGCGCTCTAGCAGCCCCTCGGCTGGTGCACCAGCGAGGCCATCGCCCGCGGCAGGGTCTTGACATCGACGGGGTTGCGCAGGAAGCCGACGTAGTGGCCGCAGGGGTTGACGATGGAGTAGTGGATGGCGTGCTCGACGTTGTAGCGGCCGACGGCGTCCTCGGGGGCGACCGGCATGAAGGGCGAGGCCAGGTCGACCGAGAGATTGTAGATGGTCGCGATGTCGCCGGTGATGCCGGTGAAGTCGGGGTTGAAGGCCGGGACGTAGCCGGCGAGGCGCTCGACCGTGTCGCGCCCGGGGTCTACGGTGACCATGGCGGCGCGCAGGGTCTGATCCGCCCCGATGCCCTGCTGGACCTCGTCCCATTTCACGGCCAGCGACCCCAGCGCCAGCGGGCATATATCCGGGCAGTGGGTGAAGCCGAAGAACACCAGCGTCCAGGCGCCCCTGAATGAGTCCTGCGTGAACGGCTCCCCGCTGTGGTCGAGCAGCTCAAACGGGCGCACGCTGCGGTGCTCGGGCACCAGAACGACTCCGTAGTCGCGCAATTCCTCGGAGTTCAGCACCTGAAACTGCTGCATGCGCCAGACCGTCAGCGCCATCACGCCCAGCACAAAGGCTGCGATCATCAGGGCGTATTGCGCGGTCTTGGAGATCTTCAGGCTCACCGGCTCAGCATCCCGGCATCGAGGGTGGGAACGGCGCTGCGGGTCGGGATGGGCGCTACTGCTGGAGCGCCGCCGGCGCCAGCTCGCTGCGCAGCCGGTCAATGGCGCGGCTCTCGATCTGGCGCACCCGCTCGGCGGAGATGCCGTATTCGGCGGCCAGCTCCTGCAGCGAGGTCTTGGTCTCGCTCATGCGGCGGCGCATCAGGATGTCCCTGCTGCGCTCGTCGAGGTTCTTCAGGGCGCTGCGCATCTGCTCCAGCCGCCCGCCGTCACCCTCGGAGGCGATCAGCTCCTCCTCGGGCGTGGGCACCGAGGAGGCCAGCTGGAAGGCCGGAGTGGCGTTTTCGCTTTCGTCGTCCGGCTCGACGTCAATGGACACATCGTGGGCGCTCATGCGGTGATCCATCTTGAGCACCTCGCCGACCGGGACATCGAGGTCCTCGGCGATTTCCCGGGCCTCCTCGCCGGTCAGCCGGGCCAGGCGCTTTTTCATGCTGCGCAGGTTGAAGAAGAGCTTGCGCTGCGCCTTGGTGGTGCCGATCTTGACGATGCGCCAGTTGCGCAGGATGAACTCGTGGATCTCGGCGCGGATCCAGTGCACGGCGAAGGTCATCAGCCGCACCCCCCGGTCGGGGTCGAAGCGCTTGACCGCCTTCATCAGCCCGATGTTGCCCTCCTGGATGAGGTCGATCAGCGGCAGCCCGTAGCCCTGATAGTTGCGGCTGACCATCACCACGAAGCGCAGGTGCGCCATCACCAGACGGCGGGCGGCTTCAAGGTCGTTGTGTTGGCGGTAGTCCTCGGCCAGCCCCCGCTCCTGCTCGGGCGTGAGGATTTCAATCTCGTGAATGCGATCCAGATAAGCCTGCAGACTGTCGCCGGGGGCGCTGGGCAGGTAAGCGTTATTCGTCAGGGCCAGTGAGCTCAAGGAAGTCTCCCAAGAGGGTGGCTACGGGGGTAATTATGGGGGCGCTTTTTCGAAAATCAATGGGGCAAAGGCGCTCGTCCGGATTTGCACCGGTTTTGTCTGCGGTTTGGTTTGGCGCCGGGAGGCACAGCCCGACCGGCCTCCAACTGCGCCCCTTTTCATCGGTGCGGGACGATCTCTGCCCGGTCGCATGCCGCCCGGCGATTGACCCCGAAGAGCGCCGCTGCGGGCTGATCACGGCGCATCTGTGATAGGATGTACGCCCTGTTCGCCCCCTCCTGCGGGGTGTCAGGCCGGAAACCCTAGCGCGGGGTGGAGCAGTCCGGTAGCTCGTCGGGCTCATAACCCGAAGGTCGCAGGTTCAAATCCTGCCCCCGCAACCAAACTCGGCCCCCGAAGACTTCGCCGTTTTCGGGGGCTTTTTTGCGGGCTTCAGGTGCTGCCGCCCCCGCGACCAAGACTCATCCCCCGCCGAAGCGACAAGAGGCGCAAAGCGCCGGACCTGATCAGGGTGCCGACGGCTGATTGAAGCCCGCTCGTCAGGAGACAGGGACATCCCTTTTTTGCCAACAGCGAATCATTGCAGGATCTCGTCAAGTGCAGCCCGCGCCAATTGTTTGACAATGGGTCAATTGCACGGGACAGTCATTCATAGCGTCAACGAATATGTCCGAGGAATGGGGCATGCAAACGACATTGAGCATTCCGGGTGCTTCTGAAACGGGACTATATTCGCACTTAGTACCTAATGAATTGCGACCATCTGCAACACTGTGTTGATGAGTTCGCAGGTCAGGACACTATAACTTGCGGCATTAGTCCACTATGTTTAAGGCAGGCAATACCGCATCCAGACCAATAGATAAGCACCTGACTGACGACCAGTTGAAACCTAGACACTGACTAAAATCCCCTCCCGCTCCCATGCTGAGAGCGAGAGGGGCAAAGAGCCGGGCTTCTAGTTGGAATGCCGCAGACTTCTCACCCTGCACGGCCACGGGTTCGATCCCCGTAAGCTCCACCTTTGAGACCAACCGCTTTTTTCTGCCGGGATTATACGTATTAGAATTTTGAGATTTCATTGGCATGGCGGAAAAAATTGGACGACAGGGCATGCCAAACTTCTCGAAAAAAGACTTCTCATCACTGCCCATTTTTTGTTGGCTCACTCGTAAATACTGAAAACAAAACTGCCAAATCATTGTGTTCTTTGGCTATGCAGGTGCGAATATTTCTACGATGCCCTTTGTATATGTGCATATTCAATTCCAGCCCAGCCAATATGCAATTCAGATCGCCGCACGCCATCCGAAATCCATCCCATGACGGGCATTGACCGCCCAACCCGAACCATCTGACGCAAGCGGTGCGGGCAGCCTCCCCGACCGGCGGGGACATCCCCCGCCAAGCCGGCCCGTCGTGCGACGCCTCTGCACCGCCGGGGGGCGGCACGCGGCTCGTCCGAATCAAGACGGCGCACCTGGCCGGAGCATCTCGGCGGGCTATGCTAACGACCCCGATCCGGCCCCGTCCCGACCCGCATGCGCAGCATTCCCCTGGCCGCCCTCGCCCACTCGATTTGGATCGGCTCGCTGCTGGGCATCTGGGGCGCCCTCGTCATCGCCAATGCCTCGGGCGCCATCGAGCCCTGCATGCCGTTCTGGGACGGCTGTGCCTCGATCAGCAAGGTCGGGCGCAGCTGGCCGGCGATCGTCTGGTTCAAGGTCGTGTCGGTCGCCTGCATCGTCTGCCTCGTGCTGTTCTGGATGCGCACGGCCGAGCAGCTCAAGCGGGGCGGCCTGGCCGTGCTCGGACTCATCGCCGGGGGATTTCTGCTGATCTACATCATCGCCCTGGGCATTGACGGGACGCTGTACCGCTGGATGCGCCGCTTTGGGATCTACTTCTTCTTCGTCGGCCTGCTGATTGCGCAGTGCTGGACGACCCGGCTGCTGCACCGCCGGGGGTGCGGCTCCCGCTCGCTGAACGCCTGCGCCATCGGCATCCTCGCGGTCGGCTTTTCCGCCCTGCCGGCGTTCGCCCTGGTCGAGGACGACGACTGGCTCGAAAACCTGTTCGAGTGGTGGCTGGCGCTGCTGATGTACGGCTGGTTCGGCTTGCTCGCCCGGACGCTGCCCTGGGACGACATGCCCGCCGGGTGCGACACCCACGACGCCCACGACGCCCACGACTAGCCGCGCAGGCGCTCGGCGATCAGCCGGTGCAGCGAGTCGATGCTGCTGTCGGCGGCGACGCTGCAGCGGGCAAAGCCCTCGGAGCGGGCGGCCTCGGCGATGCGCTCGGACAGGGCGAAGGCGGGCAGGCGGCAGAGCGACCGCCTGCAGCCGGACATCTCGGCCTGCATGGTCAGTCGGGCCACCCCGTAAATGCTGGTCAGCATGAGGGCGCCGGCGCGCTCGACTGCCTGGGCGAATCGCTCCGGATTGAACGCCTCCGGGATGCGCCTGTAGACCTTCAGTTCCAGCCAGTCCGCCCCCCGCGCATCGAGGCGATCCTGAATCAGGCGCCGGCCGCCTCGCCCGCAGACCAGCAGCGCCGAGTGCCCGCCCAGCCCGTGCAGCAGCGGCGTCCCGAGCAGCCCCTCGCTGCTGAAGACCTCCGGGACGGCGATGCGCTCCGAGGCAACCCCGCCCTCGGCGAGCGCCCGGGCGCTGCGCGGACCGACTGCGAGCCACTGGCCGGCAAGCTCTGCGGGGGCGAGTTTCAGGGCATTCAGAGCCCGCACGCCGCGCGGGCTGACCGCAATGCCGAGATCCCAACGGCGCGCCCGCACCCGCTCCAGGAGCTCCCGCGGCGGTGCGATCGTCTCAAAGGCGTAAACCGGCAGCGCCTCGGCGGGAACGCCCAGCTCGACCAGGGCGCGCGCACTCGCCCCGGCGTCGCCGAGCCCGCGCACGACGAGAACCGGCCCGCTCAAGAGCGGGTCGCCCGCCGCAGCAGGCCGAAGCACACCGCACCGGTGCGGCTGCTGCGCACCACATTCCAGCCCTGCTGGCGGGTGAAGTCGTCGCCGGCGCTCTCGCAGTAGACCAGCCCGCCGGGACTCAGCACCGGGGGCAGGCGGGTGAGCGCGCTCAGCAGCAGATCGGCCTCGAAGAAGGGGGCGTCGAGGAAGGCGATGTCGCAGCGAAAGTCGGACTCCGCGGCGCTGCACAGCCAGGCGATGGCGTCGCGCCGGTGGACGCACAGCCCCTCGGCGCCCCACTCCTGCCCGACCTGCCTCAGGCGGCCGCAGCAGCGCCGGTCGCTGTCGACGCTGGTGCAGTAGGCCGCCCCGCGCGAGAGCGCCTCGAGCCCGAGCGCGCCGGTTCCGCAGAACAGGTCGAGGCAGCGCGCCCCGACGATGTCGGGGGCGAGCCAGTTGAACAGGGTTTCGCGCACGCGATCCGAGGTCGGGCGCAGGCCCGGCGGCCCCGAGACGGTCAGCCGCCGCCCTCTCCAGCGACCGGAAATGATGCGCAGGCTCACCCTAGAAAATGATCAGCCCCATCACCCGCACCCACATCCAGATCAGCACGATGGTCGCAAGACCCCAGATCAGGCCCCGGATCGGGACGGAGTTGACGGCGATGTGCCAGATGCTGTGCAGGATGCGCAGCCCGACAAAGACCCAGGCGAGCACGACAAAGACGCCATCGGCGATCCCCAGAATCAGCGCCAGGGCGATCAGGGCGTAGAACAGCAGCGGCACCTCCAGCAGGTTGGCGAACTGCCGCTCAATGCGCTTGAGCGTCCTGCTGCCGGGGTTTTCGCCGTCGTAGACCCCGTAGTAGGGCAGCACCGAGGGGTCGCGCCGGGCACGGCCGACGCGGATGCAGACCATGACGAGCAGGACCGCGAGCGTCCAGCCGATCAGCGCCGCAGCGGGCAGCGCCAGGTCAAACATCAGGGCGTTGTTCTCGGCCAGCGCCTCGAAGCTGCGGTCCATGTCAATGGCCTGACCCAGCCCGGCTGCGGCTTCCGCCGCGGCGGCATCATCGGCGGGCACATCGGTCTGGGCGGGGGGCGGGTCTTCTTCTTTGGCGTGGTGCATTCGGTCGATCCCAACTCGTCCGTGGCGGCGATGATACACGCCCCGAAGTCCCGAACCGAACCCCTTTGCCCGAGGGCGGACGGGAGCGCCGCGCATCGGTTTCGCCACTCGGCGCCGCCCGGGCAAGGGTCAGGACTGTCCCCGCACCCTCGGCCGGTCGCAGCCCCCCGACACCGGCATCACATCGCCGAGCCGACGAGCCCGCCCGAATCCGCCGCAGCGGAGCAGCCCTGCGGTCATCGAGGTGTCAAAGCATCAAGGTATCGAGGTATCGAAAAAGCGCTGCCGCCGGCCCCGACAGCGGGACGGGAAGCTAGAACCGCTTGTTCAGCTCAAGCCCCAGCTTCGACTGGGACTCGCCCCGTGCCGAGATCTGCCGCTCGCTGAACAGGCGCAGCTCCAGCGCCTCCCTGCCGATGTAGCGCAGCCCGGTGACCTGGTTGGTCTGACCGGATTCGCCGCTGGTGAAGCGGTACTCGGAGTACGGCGTCAGCATGCCGCCGAAGGTGCGCAGCCCGTAGGCGATGTTGGCGCTCATGCCCCGGGTCTGCCGGTTCAGCTGCCGGCGTCTGATGTCGGACTCATCCAGCTTGAAGGCCTCCTCGCGTTCGAGCAGGTCGTCATTGATGTCGCCCCAGTGCGGCCCGACGGCAAACTCAAGCCCCTCGCCGTCGTTGCGCGAGCTCATGCGCAGCATCAGGCCGGCGCCCCAGTCGGTGAGCTCCTCGGAAGTGTGCGCCCCGAGTGCGCGCACGTTGAAGTCGATGCTGAAGCGCTCGGCGGCCGAGCGCATCTGCAGCCCGGCGACGAGCTCAACGCCGGTGCCGGTGACCCCGTCGCCGGCGTCGTGCCGCACCAGCAGGCCGATGCGCGGCGCCGCCTTCCAGGTCTCGCCCATGCCGTTGTGCACCAGCTCAAGCCCGCCCCTGACGCGGATGTTCCTGACATTCAGGTCGTCGAGCGAGTCCAGCAGCACATTGCCGGCATCGACCGCGGCGGCCTCGATTTCCGCATCGGTGGCCTTGGGCGTCTGGAGGATGTTGAAGCCAAAGTCGCCCGACCACGACAGCGTGCTGTCCTCCAGCCTGGCCGCCGGCCAGCGCCCGCCGATGGACACCAGCTGCATGGTCAGGTCTGCGGTGCCCTCGAGCCCGTCGGTCTGGTTGAGGGTCACCTCGCCGTTGCCGATGCCGAGCATCATGCGCCCGCTCGCCCCGGTGTCGGTGGTGACCTCGATGTAGGGCAGCACGGTGGACATGTTGGTCTCAAGGCTGGCGTTGAACGAGTCGAGGGTGTAGTCGGCGTCGCCGTTGGCCGACGAGAAGGCCAGCCCGAACAGGATGCCGCTGTCGGCGCGGCGGTCAAAGCCGATCCAGGCGTTGGTCTGCATGCCGTCGTAATCGATGCCGTCGACGATCCCGGAGAACTCGCGGCTGTCGGCGCGTCCCCAGATCGACCAGCCCGGGTTGCCGCCGCCGAGCGGGAGCGGGGTTATGGCGTAGGAGAAGCTGCTGAGCAGGGCGGCGCGGTTCGGGCCCGAGCCCCCGCCCGTGTCGCCGGAGCGCAGCGGGCGGCCGTCCTGCAGCGGGACGCCGCCGAGCCAGTCGCTGCCGAAGCGGTCGGCGCCGAAGCGGTCATCGGCAAAGCGCCCCAGCGAGGTGTCCTGGGCCCCGGCACGACCGGCAAAGCCAGCGGCCAGGTCGCTGGTGAGCGAGCGGTCGAGGGCGATCTGGTGCCCCGCCACGGTGGCGCTGCGCTCGTCCCGCGAGCTGTCAAAGCGCAGGCTGATGGCGTCGCTGGTCGAGGAGTGGATGGCGCTGGCAATCTCGGCCAGCACCAGCTTGGCCGCCTGGCGCTCCCGCTCCGGGCGGGCGCTGGCGTCGTCGTCCTTGACCGTCACCCTGAACCTCTTGGACACGCCGGAGTACTCAGCGCCCTGAGCCGATACCGTAATGATCACCTCCTCGTCGTTGCGGTCGGCATCCCGGGCGGCCGAAAGCTGCACCCGCTGCGGGATGTTCCAGTTGGAGTCAGTGAACTCGATGATGTATGAATCAACGCTCTCCGGGTTGCCGACCGCCCCGGAACTGGTGCTGACCGCAAACTCGTCATCGCTGGCAATCCGGATCTCGATGTCAGTGGAGGGCAGTGTGGTCAGCTGCACCGAGAAGTATGCGATCTGGCCCTCGTACAGGTTGACGCCGCCAGTGCCGATCAGGGTGATGTCGGCGATGTCGTCATCGGTGACCTCGACGCTGATCTGGCCGCTGACATCAAAGCTGTAGTCACCGCCGCTGGCCGTCACATTAATGGTGGCGGTGTCGTTGACGGCATCGTCATCGTGTCCGGCCAGCACGGTGACCATCTGCTCGGTGTTCCAGTTGTCGGTCGTGAAAGTCAGGGTGTTCTGCAGACCGTCGGCGACGGTGTCGGTGTCGACGGTCACATCGGTGTTTTCCGGCTGCACAAAGGTCAGGATGACCTCCTCGCTGGGCCGCGTCTTCAGTTTGGCTGCAAAGGTGGCGGGGGCGCCCTCCTCACGGACGCTGACCGCATCCTCGGGCAGGTCCAGACCCCTTTCATCGTTGTCCGTCACCGTCACGCTCACTTCGCTGGACTCACCGTCAAAGCCTCCGCCGGCGGCGCTCAGCGTGATCGTCACGCGCCCCGGGTCTACGGCGTCGTCATCGTCGACGGCGGTGACCGTCACGGTCTGGGGCCTGTTCCAGTTCCCTGCATCGAAGACCAGGCTGAGGGGCAATGCCGACACGGACGGGTCGCTGCTTGACAGTGACACCGTCACGTCCCCGGTGGGCTCGGCAGTGAGCACCACGTTGAAGGTTTGGCTCTCTCCCTCATTGAGCAGCAGCGTGTCCTCGGACGTTGTGATCCCGGCGGTATCGTTGTCTTCGACACTCACCAGCAGGGATGCACCCAGCACGCCCGATGCACTCAGGTCGACAACCAGGTTTTCATCTTGGGAATCATCATCAGCAATCGACGTGATGGTGAATCTTTGGAGGACGTTCCAGTTGCTGGTCGTGAACTCAGCGCTGTCCGGGCTGACCGTGATTTTCGAGTTGCTGGGGGTCAGCGTGACGGACTGATCGCTGCCGGGGAAGCGATTCAGCCTGACCTGGAAGCTGGCCGTGGCGCCCTCCTTCACCGGCACTCGGCTCGGCTCCAGGACAAAGGCGACCTCATCGTCGACCACCTCAACAATCACTTCGCTGTCGACCACACCCGACGCCGACAGTTCGATTGTGCCGCTATCGTTTTCGGCGTCGTTATCCTCGAGGCCGTTGACCGTGATCCTCTGAGGCTGGTTCCAGTTGTCCGTCGTGAACCTCAGGGAGGTGGGACTGAAATCGAATTTGGAGCTGCCCGAGCGCAGGGTCGCCCTCTGATTGCCGGCCGGCTGCAGGCTCAGGGCGACCGTGAAAGAGGAGGTGCCGCCCTCGTTCACCGAGGGCGACCCCGGCTCCACGACAAAGGTGGAGTCGTTGTCGACCACTTCCACGCTGTAGACGCCGCTTTCCACGCCCGGCGCCGTCAGGTTGATGCTCACCGTGTCGCCGCTGGCGTCGGCATCCTCGGGTGCGGTGATCGTGATCGTCTGTTCGGCATCCCAGTTGTCCGGGGTGAAGGTCAGCGTCGTCGGGCTGACGGTGATGCTGGGCGTGCTGGGCTCGACGGTGACCGTCTTGGTGACGCCCGGGTCGAGGCTCAGCGAGACGTCAAAGGTCTGCTGGGTGCCCTCGGTAATCTGCGGCAGCGGGCTGTTTGAGGGCTGCTCGGGCAGGTTGAATCCAAGCACGTCGGTGTCGTCCACCGAGATTTCGACCTCAAAGGGTGCAACACCCTCACTGGCGGCGATGAGGCGGATGATGGCCGACTCGTCTGCGGCGTCATCGTCACTGGCGGCGGTGACCGTGACGGTCTGCAGCCTGTTCCAGTTGCCGTCATCGCCGGCGGTGAAGTCCAGCGTGATCTGGTTGCCCGGGGTGTCGGCATCGGTGTCAGCCGTGACAATGCTCGGGTCGCTGACGATCAGACTGACACTCGTATCGACCCCCGGATCAATGACCAGCCGAACCCCGAAGGTCCCCTGCTCGCCCTCGCTGATCGACACCGATTCGGGGTTGGCCACCACCCCCTGGGTCTCGTCGTCATCGACGCTCACGATCACCCTCTCGGACTGGACCGGATCCGGTGCGGTCAGCACGATGGTCGCCTCGTCGTCCACCGCATTGTCGTCCTGGGCGGCAGTGACCGTGACGGTCTGCGGCGTGTTCCAGCTGTCCCCGGCGAAGGTCAGCTCTGTCGGGCTGAACGTGACATCGCTGTTCTGCGATGCCTCCGGCTGGGCCAGCGTCACGACGAAGTCGCTTTCGCCATAGCTGGTGTTCAGGGCGACGGTGAAGGTGGCGGTGGCGCCCTCCTCGACAAGCACGCTGGCTCTCGACACGACGAGGTCGAGCGTATTGGCCTCGTCGTCCTCCACCTCCACGCTCAGCGAGGCGTCGGCCACACCGTCAGCCGTCAGACTGATGGTGGCACTGTCCGGCCCGGCATCGTTGTCCTGCCCGGCGATGACCCTGACGGACTGATTGGCCTGCCAGTTGTTGACATCGAAGGAGAGCGCGGCGGGGGTGAGCGTGATGTCGGAGTTGTCGGAGACCAGGACCACATTGATGTCGCCGGGGGGGCGGGCGCTCAGCCTGACCTCGAACTCCTTGGAGGCGCCCTCGTCCAGCTCCAGCGGCGATTGCGGCGCCTCCACGACGAAGGCCAGGGAATCTTTGTCCTCGACCGTCACGGACACCCTCCGCTCTCCGACCCCCGGGCCGGTGAAGAGGATCTCGGCAGTGTCGTTGTCCGTGTCGCTGTCATTGGCGGCGCTGACCGTTATGGTGATGGGCTGATTCCAGTTGGCGGCGCCGAAGGCGTAGCTTCTCCGGTCAATCCGCACGTCAGCGTCGCCGCTCACGTCGAAGCGCATTAAGGTGGTGACTGTCGGGTTGGCGTCCAGGACGACCGTGAACTCCTTCAGGCCGCCCTCCTGCACCGTCACCGGCGTCCCGGTGAAGACCAGGTTGACCCCGTCATTGTCGAGCACGGTGACCGACAGTGCACTCGGCAGCGCCCCTGAGCCCTCGGCCGTCAGGCTGATCTGCGCCTTATCCTCCAGGGCATCCTCATCCTCGACGGTGGTGACGGTCACGGTCCGGGGCGTCTGCCAGTTGGCCGAGGTGAAGTCGAGCGTTGTCGGGCTGATCGTGACTTCGGTGTTGTCGGATTGCAGCAACACCGTGGTGTCCAGGCTCGGATCCTGACTCAGCCTGACCGTGAAGGTTCCGTTCTGTCCCTCTTCTATCTCCAGCGGGCCGCCGGTGGTGATGATGCCCAGGACTTCGTCGTCGTCAATCGACACCGGCAGCGAGCGCCCCACGACATCCTGGGCGGAGAAGCTGATCTCGGCGGTTTCGTCGGCGGCATCGGGGTCCTGGGCGACGTTGAGCGTCACGCTCTGGGCGGTGCTCCAGTTGCCCGAGGTGAACTCCAGCGTGGTCGAGCTGAGCGTGAGGTCGGGGTGTGCCGTGCCCAGGGTGACGGTCTTGTCGCTTCCGGGGGATCGGCTGAGTGCGACAGAGAAGTTGGTCGAGGCGCCCTCGTCCACCATCAGGGCGTCGCTCGACAGGACAAAGCCGACCTCGTCGTCGTCGACGATCACGGAGATTGAATCGTCCCTGGCGCCGGCGCTGAGTGCGAAGGGGCTGATGCCGATTTCGGCCATGTCGTCCAGGGCGTCGTCATCCTGGCCGGCGGTGACGGTCACGGCCTGGGGAGTGCCAAAGGTGGAGGCCGTGAAGTTCAGCGTGAGCTGGTCGCCCGGTGTGCCGGGGTCGGTGTCTATCGTCACATCGGTGTTGCTCGGCTGCGTCAGCGTCACCGTCAGGCCGGCGGCGCCCGGGCTTCTGTCGAGCCGGATCCCGAATTCCGCAGTGCCGCCCTCGCTGACAGCGACCGCAGCACTGGGCAGCACCGGCCTTGATGCGTCGTTGTCCAGCACGGTCAGGGTGACGGTTTCCGAGACCGCCCCCTCGTAGTCGTCAACCAGCCCGGATCCGGTCTCGTTTTGCACGATCAGGTCATAGTCCGTGTCCTGGCTGTCGGCGTTCTCCTCCGACAGCCTGATGGTGTTGACGCCGCCCAGGCTGAAGCTCTTCGGAGTCTCCCAGTCGCTCGGGCTGAAGTTCATGGTGATCCCATTGCCCCGGGGACCGATCGTGAGTCCTGCGGGGTTGTCGGCGGCCTCGACCAGCCTGACCCTGACATTGCCCGAGGGCCGGTCCGACAGCCTGACTGTCAGGGGGAATTCGCTGGATGAGACAAGGGTTTCGCCCTCCGGGGCATCGATCTCGGTGGGCTCAACGATGATGAGCCTGGAGTAGTTGTCCTCCACGGTGACCCCGACCGAGGCCGACTGCAGGTATCCGTTCGCCTCGCCGAGCGTGACCGTTGCGGTTTCGTTGGCCGAGTTATTGTCCCGGGCGGCGCTGACCTGCACGCCCTGGGCGACGTTCCAGTCGTCGGGCGTGAATGTGAGTGTGGTTGACTGGGTGGCGCTCTGGGCGTTCGTCACCGTGACGGCGCTGCTGTCGGATCTCAGGTTGACCGTCCTGCCCCAGAGCGGCTCGGTGTCCATGACCACGTTGAAGACCTCCGAGTCGTCCTCACTGACCGTGAGCCGCGCGGGGGCAGTGAGGCCGATGTCGTCGTCGTAGAGCTGCAGGCTGATCGATGCCCCGGCGGAGCGCCCGTCGGTGCCTTCCAGCCTGATCTCGGTGCCGGCGTCGTCCTTTGTGGCGTCCTCGGTGGTGGTGATGGTGATGGGCTGATCGTCTCCCCAGTTGGCCGAGGTGAACTCCAGCGAGCCGGGGTTGAGGTCGATGGCGCTGCTGTCGGTTCTCAGGTTGTAGATTGCATTGACGTTGCCCGCCGGCTGCTGGTCAAGCCTGACCATGAACGTCGCACTCTGCCCCTCCCTGATCTGCAGCTCCTCATCGGACAGCACCGGCTTGACGACCTCGTCCACCTCGACGGTGAAGCTGTCACCGCTGACGCCGGTGCAGTCGTCGCTGCGTCCGGTGTCGCAGGCGGCCGTCACGGAAATCGAGTCGTCCGTCATGTCGCTGTCCCGGGCGGCACTGAAGGTCAGGGTCTGCATGACGCTCCAGTTGCCGGAGTTGAAGGTCATCGGGTTGCCGCTCTCGAATGTGAGGTCGGCACTGTCGGCGGTGAACCCGATCACCACAGTGTCGCTGGGCTGCTTGTCGAGGCGCACCGTGATGCTCTCCGTGCCCTCCTCGACGATGTCCACGCTCGAGGCGGACAGTTCCAGCCCCAGGGGGTCGTCATCGGTGACGCTCACCACCACGATGGCGGCCACAGCGCCGATGGCGTTGACGACAACATTGGCGGTGTCATTGCTGCGGTCGGCGTCATGGCCGGCGGTGACGCTCACAGTGCGGGCGGTGGTCCAGTTGGAGCTGTCAAAGGTCAGCGAGGTCTGACTGCCGGCCGCGACGGCATCCGTGTCGACCGTGACATCGGCGTTGTCCGAGGTGACATTGACGGTCAGGCTGCCCCCCGGATCCGACTGCGGCCGGACAGTGAAGGTTCCGTCTGCACCCTCGGCCAAGGCCAGTGTGGTGGGGGTCGCGGTCATCGGGGTGCCGTCGTTGTCGAATATGGACACCTCCACCGAGGCCACCGCCGATGCCGAGGCGACAGCGCTGAGGGTGAGGTCGATGCGCTCGCTGGCGTCCTCCTCGTCGGCGTCCTCGGCTGCGGTGAGCGTGACGGTCTGCGGAGTCTCCCAGTTGCCGCTGGTGAAGGTCAGCGTGGTCGGGCTGATCGTGATGGCGGAAGCGGAGTCGTTGGACGACAGGGCAAACGTCACACCGCTGCTTCCGGGGTCCTCGTCGTAGCTCACCGTAAAGTTCTCGCTCGTCCCCTCGGTGAGATTCAGCGCCGCACGAGACAGGGTCAGCGGGAAGTTCTCATCGTCGCTGATCGTCACCGTCAGCGATGCGGATTCAAGCCTGTCGCCGGTGATGTCGACTTCGGCGGTTTCGTCCTCGGTGTCGCTGTCCTGGGCCACGCTGATGCGCACGGTCTGGGGATCGTCCCAGTCGTCCCGGTCGAATTTCAGCGAGGCCGGCCTGAACGTGACATCGGAGTTGCTGGATTCCAGCATGACCGTCCTGTCGCCGCCGGGGTCGTCCTCCAGCTGGATCGTAAAGGTCGCGAAGTCGCCCTCCTCGATGGTCAGCTCATCCTCCGACACCGCCAGCTCGATGTCGTCGTTGTCCTGAACGATCAGGCGCACCTCGCCGTCTCTGAAGGTGTCGTTGGAGGAGTTGCTCGCGGTCAGCTTGATGGTGCCCTGGTAGTCCAGGAGGTCGGTGTCCTCCGCCACGGCGATCCCCACGCTCTGCGGCCTGCTCCAGTTGTCGGTCGTGAAGGTCAGGCTCAGCGTTCCCGACGCCGAGACCAGGGTGGGCGCCGTGCCCTGGTTGGCGTCGTCCTCAAGCTCGACCTGGACGCTGGTATTGGCGCTCGGCTGGTTCCTCAGCCGCACCATCAGGGTGCTGTCGGTCGTGTCGCCCTCGGTCAATGTGAGGCTCTCCGTCGACACATCGACGACGCCGATGTCGTCGTCGAGCACGGTCAGCTTGACCTCCCTGCTGATGCCGGAAAAGCTGCCGGCGCCGGCGAAGCTGTCCCTGCCTCTGATGGTCAGGGTATAGGTTTCATCGGCGGTGTTGCTGTCGTCAAGCGCCTCCAGTATCACGGCGGAACTGGCCCCCCCGCCGGCGCTCGCCAATTCTTTGAGGCTCCGGGGTGTGGTTGCATTGGCGCTGCTGAATGACAGGAGAACCCCGTCATCGTCATCGCCGACCTTGAGCAATGCGGGGTTGGCGGGATGCGGGTCAAGGTGAAGCTGGAAGTTGCCGGCTTCCGACAGGCTGATTCGCACGCCATCGAGCTGCGTGGTGGTCGACTGTCCGCCCGAGCCCCGAAGCACGGTGCCCTCGGACATCACCCACTCATCAGGCGAGACGGTGATGCTGTAGTCCTCATCGTCCTCGACGATGATATCGATGGCGCCGTTGATGCCGGCCAGCTCGTTGGTGCCGCTGAAGCGGAGGAAGATGCGCTCGTCGAGCCCGTCGCTGTCGTGCGGCGCAGAGACCGTCACGACCTGCTCCGTGCTCCAGTTGGTCTGGTTGATGGTCACCTCCTCATCGCCGCCTGCGGCGAGCACCGTCACATCGGCGCCGGCGGGAGTGCTCCAGGCCACGGTGCTGCTCGCCTGCTGGGACGGCGGCGCGCTGGTGCGGATCGTGAAGGTTGCCGTCCCGCCCTCCTGAACGGTCAGCCTCCGCGGGGAGATCTGCACGGCGAGAGATGATTCCTCAACGCTGACCGAGAGGCTGGCTGTGGTGTCGGCGTATTCGTCGGCGCCCGAGGTGCTGAGGGCGACGACCGCGACGTTGCTGCCGGCAATGGCGTCGGCTTCGGCCAGAACGGTCACATTCTGCACGGCGTTCCAGTTGTTTCTGGTGAAGGTCAGGGTGTTGTCCAGGCCGCTCATGCTCGGGGCGGTGTCGATCATCACGCCGGCGGCTGCGGACGGCTGGGCCAGGGTTGCCGTGACAGTCTCGGACGGCTGTGAGCTCAGCCTCACACTGAAGGTTGCGATCTGGCCCTGGGATACGGTCACACGTTCCGCAGAGAGGACAAAGAGGGCTCTGTCGCTCTCCTGCACGCTAACGTCGACGCTGCCGGTGGCGCCGGCGTAGCTGTAGTCGCCCGACCCCCCGCCGCTGGCGCTCAGGTCGAGCCTCACGTCGGGCTGCATGACGGCATCGTCGTCATCGGTGGACCTGACATACACGCTCTGGGTCGTGCTCCAGTTGTCGCCGCTGAAGGTCAGGGTGTTCTGGTCGCCCGGCGTGCTGGGGTCGGTGTCGACCCTCAGGCCGGTGCTCGCCGCCGGCTGGGCAATGGTCACCATCACATTGGCATCGCCCGCATTCTGCCTGGGCGAGGTGGTCAGCCTGACGCTGAACTGGCCGGTCGACCCCTCGGCCACCGTGATGCTTGAGGGGAGATCCCTGAAGCCGGCGCTCAGCTTGGCCGGGAGAGCGAATACGGGAGGCGTGGGGAATGAGGGTTCGTTGTAGTTGGAATATTGGCCATACGGGCAGGTGCCATAGCCGGAGTTGCGCTGCTCCTCGTCGGAAAACTGGGCGCAAACCCTTCCATAAACTGCTGCAAATTGTACAGACGCACCCGGCTTGAGACTTGCATTTAACGAGCGGTTGGGGATCCTTGAGTGGCCGGTCACATAGCCCTTGTAATACACAGTGCGGGTGCAGTTGTTGTCCAACTTCATGTCTAGCCTGCCACCGCTCTCCCGCTTGATCTCGTGGCTAAGGCATCCCAGCTCCGACAGGCTCTCCCCCACCGAGGAGAAGTCGTCGTCCGTCACGGACACGCCGACCTGGACGCTGTCGCCCGTGATCGCCAGGGCGACGGTGGCGCTGTCGGAGAACTCATCGGCGTCGTGGGCGGCGGCGACGGTCACCGTCCGCGCGGTGTCCCAGTTGTCCCTCGTGAAGGTCAGCGTGGTCTGATCACCCTTGACCTCGTCGTCGACATCGACGGTGACATCGGTGTTGCTCGGCTGGGTCGCCGTCAGCGTGACACTGCCCGCCGGGCGCTCGCTCAGCCTGACGGTGAAGCTGCCCTGGCCGCCCTCGGCCACGTCCACCGAGGTCTTGCTGAGCACCAGCGTGACATCCGGCTCCCGCACAGCGACGATGACGCTGCCGGTGGCGGAAGCGTATTCAGCGGCGCCGGCGGCGCTGAGTGCAATGTTCACGTTGTTGTTGACGGGGGCATTGCCGGCGGCGCTGACGGTCACCGTCTGTGCGGCATTCCAATTGCCGGTCGTGAAGGCCAGGGTGTTCTGGTCGTCGTCCGTGTCCGGGTCGGTGTCGAGCGTCACGCCGGTGCTCGCCGGCGGCTGCACCAGGGTCGCCGTGAGATTCGCAGTCGGCTTCGACGCCAGCCGCACGGTGAAGGTATTGCTGCCGCCCTTGATCAGATCAAGGCCGGTGTCTCCGGTGCTGAGCACAAAATCGGCGGCGTTCTTCTCGCGCACGACCAGCGTCACGGTGTCGCTGACGCCGGCGTAGCTGATCCCGTTCGTGCCGCCCCCGCCGGAGGCCGAAAAGCTGAGGGTCACGTTGGCCTGCTGATCGGCCGTGTCGTCATCCTCGGTTTCGATGAAGAAAGTCTGGGTCGTGCCCCAGTTGTCATCGGTGAAGGTCAGGGTGTTCTGACCCCCCGCCGCCTTGCCGGTGTAGACATTCACGCCGGTGCTGGCCGCCGGCTGGGCCAGGGTCACCGTCACGTCGTCGCCGGGCGGGGTGGTCAGCCGGACATTGAGCTGGCCGGTCTCGCCCTCATCCACCGTGAACGTCGAGGGCAGATCCCTGAATCCGGCAGTCGCTCTGATGGGGCCGCCAAGGTTCGTGGGCCGGGTCGATGGGAAGTAGTACGTCGGAGGATCGGTCGGCGTGTAGTTCTGATTGGTGCGGGCGGGGCACAGTCCAAAGCCGGTGTCACGCTGGATGCTGTCGTCCCTGTACTGAATGCACGCATTTGCATTGGGGTAAATGGCACCTGTACTGCCGGGAGCCCATGTCAAACTAAATTGCGACACGTTACCTGTCGACGGAATTATGTAACTTCCCACAAACTTGACGGCGTGAGCGCAGCTGTTCTCGAAATTGCCAGTACTGCTTCCCGGAACAGTGAAACAGGTGGACGCAGAGGGGGTTGCCTCGAAGTCATCCTCCCTGACGGTCACGACCACAATAGGCGCCTGGGTGTCGACCCCGCCGCCCGAGGGGGTCAGCGTCAGTTCCGCAGTCGCGGGGTCGGGGGGGTTGGCGTCGTCGTCGTGGTCGACGAATACCGACACCGTCTGCCTGATGGCCCAGTTGTCCCTCGTGAAGATCAGCGTGCCCTGCGTGCCCTGCTGGAGCGGATCGGCGTCGGCGAATACCTTGGAGTTGCCGCTCGTCCTCCTGAGCCTCACCCGCACATCGCCGGTCGGCTGCCGGGTCAATACGACATAGAAACTTCCCTTCTGCCCCTCGGTGACGGTCAGCATATTTTGGGGGCCGACACTCACCGCGGAAGGCGCCTCCCCGACATCAACCGTCATGCTGCCGGTGACTCCGGCGTACTCGCCGGCGCCCGAGGCGGAGAGGTTGACGGTGGCGACGTTGTTGCCCAGCGGTGCAGAAAGGGTGGGAAAGAGGAGCACCGTCTGCGGGTCGCTCCAGTTGTCGGTCGTGAAGGTCAGCTGTTTCGGTCTGGCGCCTCCCGAAGTCCCGTCGGTGTCGATGACGAAGCCGGTGGGCTCGGACACATTCACCGTCACATTGGCACTTGGCAGCGCTGTCAGCCGCACCGTGAAGGTGCTGTTGGAATTTTTTGGCGCCTGCAGGTCTTCCGGGTTGACGATCAGCCCGGCACGGTGCGTTTCAGTCACCCGGAGCGTCAGGTTCCGGGTGACGCCGGCATAGCTTGAGTTGCCCGATCCGCCGCCGCTGGCGGTCAGCGTGATGGTCTCAGAGACCGGCAGGGCATCGCCGTCAGCGCGGGTGGTGACCCTGACACTCTGCGGCCGGCTCCAGTTGTCGCTGGTGAAGGTCAGGGTGTTCTGATCGCCGCTCTGAGACGTGTTGGTGTCAAACTTCACGCTGCCATCCGACGGCTGGGGAATGGTCACCGTCACATTGTTGGCCGAGCCGCTGGCCGGCGGGGAGGTCAGGCTGACATTGAACTCGTTTGACTCGCCCTCCACCAGCGTGATGCTGGTCAGGGACAGCTTCAGGCCGGCGCCGGCTCGGATAGGTCCGCCCAGATTTGTCGGCCTGGTCGACGGGAAGTAAATGATCGGGGCGGCATCCGGGGCGCTGAGCGAATAGTTGCCGCTGTTGCCGGCATCGGGGCAGGATCCGTAGCCGGTGGCGCTCTGCAGGGCTGCGTCCCTGTATTGAATGCAGGCGTGCACGCCCTGGGTCGCAATGCTGCGGCTGCCGCCGCCGGGAATGGAGGCATTGGCACCCGTAATCCGCTGTGTTTGATTATTGCTGCTGGCAGAATAGCCCTCAATCGCCATCTCCTCCGGGCAGGTGTTGCGGAGATTGCCGGCTGCAATGGTTACGCAGTCAGCGGGCAGCCGGGGCATTGGGTCGAAGTCATCGTCCGTCACGATGACGCTGACCTCGGTGCCCATCCCCGAGGGTGCATTCCTGCCGACAGCCGAGAACGAAATGGTCGCGGCATCGTCGTCTTGGTCACTGTCATGCCCCGCAAGGACGGTCACCATCTGACCGGTATTCCAGTTGCTGTCGTTCAGGGTCAGCTCGACCTGGGCATCGTTCTCAACCGGATCGGCGTCGATCATCACATCAGTGTCCGACGGGGACAAACTCATGCTCACGCGCACATCGCCGAGCGGCCGGGAGGCCAGACTGACCGTGAAGGCGCGCTTTTCGCCCTCGATCAGCGCCAGCCCCGCCGGTGTGACCATCAGCTGGCTGAACATATTCCCGACACTGATGCTGACGCTGCCGGTCATGCTGGAGTATTCAGCGGAACCCGAGGCGGTCAGGCTGAGGGTGGCGGCGCTGTTCTGCACGGGTGCAGTGTCGGAGGCCGAGACCCTCACCGCCCGCGCGAGATTCCAGTTTCTGGGGGTGAAGGTCAGGGTGTTCTGATCGTCGATCATGCCCGGCTCGGTGTCGATAGTGACACCGGTGCTCGCCGCCGGCTGGGGAATGGTCAGCGTCACATTCGAGACCGGCTTTGCGCCCAGCCTCACCGAGAAGCCGTCCGTGTTGCCCTGCCCCACGGTCAGGCTGGTCGAGCTGATATCCAGGCTCGCCGTGTCGGTCTCGGTCACCCGGAGGGCCAGGCTGCCGGTGACATTGGCGTAGCTGGTGTTGCCCGACCCCCCGCCGCTGGCGCTCAGCGTGATCGTCTCGGAAATCTCCGCGGCATCGTCGTCCTCGCTGGATCGGACGTAGACCCTCTGCGGCAGGCTCCAGTTGTCGCTGGTGAAGGTCAGGGTGTTCTGATCGCCGCTCCGGGACGGATCGGTGTCAAACCTCACGGTGCTGTTCAGCGGCTGGGGAATGGTGACCGTCACGTTGTTGGCGGAGCCGGAGGCGGGCGGGAGCGCCAGAGCGATATTGAACTGGCCTGACTCCCCCTCGACCAGCGTGAAGCTGGACACGGACAATTTCAGAGCGGCCGGCACCCTGCCATGGTTGGTTAT
The DNA here is from genome assembly GCA_001750645.1 of Gammaproteobacteria bacterium AqS3. Lineage (GTDB taxonomy): Bacteria > Pseudomonadota > Gammaproteobacteria > MEIF01 > AqS3 > AqS3. The sequence continues at coordinate 3,202 of MEIF01000004.1, read as the reverse complement.
CGTCGATGGAAAACGCACCCTCCAGGCTCTTGACGGTCGGGAGTAGTTGGCATTGCTCAGAGTGGGACAGGGTGAATAGCCGGTCTGGCGCTGAACGTTTGCGTCGTTGTAATCAACACACAGTGAGATGGTGTCGTAGTCGTACTCGACCGAGGCGCCGGAGTTGATGCGCCTCTTGCTGCTCGGCAGCGTGGTAACGGTGTTGCCGGTCCAGTAATAACCCGTCACCTTCACCTGATCCCGGCAGTGGTTCGTCAAGATGACGGGCTGCCCCGTTATGTAATTGCCGGAAACGCAATTGGCGGGGAGTTCGGAGCCTATGGAGTCGTCATCGTCCTCGACAATGACGCTGACCTGGGCGCCGCTCGCCGACGGCGCCCCGCTGCCCGAGGTCGTGAACGTAATGGTCGCGAGATGGTCGCTTCGGTCATCGTCATGGGCTGCAGAGACAGTCACCGTCTGATTGTCATTCCAGTTGCTGCCGGTGAAGACCAGCTCGGTCTGGCTGCCCGCCGTGTCTGAATCGGTGTCGACCGTCACTCCTGCGCTTGACGGCTGCACGCGGATCGCCACAGTCACATCGCTGCTCGGCTGGGAGGCCAGCCTGACATCAAAGGTTCTGCTTTGCGCCTCGGTTATCAGCAGCTGCGTCGTACTGAGCAGCAGCTGGTTATTGGCATTCCCGACATTCACAGCGACGCTGCCGGTGACGTCGGATACCGTGCTGGAGCGCACCGGGGTCAGACGACCGCTCAGGCTGAGGGTGGCGGCGCCGCTCTGCACGGGGGCGCTGCCGGTGGCCAAGACTCTCACCGCCTGCTCGGCATTCCAGCTTTCGGGCGTGAACCTCAGGGTGTTGCTGTTGCCGCTGCTGCCCGGCGTGGTGTCAACCGACACGCCGGTGCTCGACGCCGGCTGGGCAATGGTCACCGTCACACTCGCCTTCGGTTTGACGCCCAGCTTCACCGTGAAGGCGCCTGTGCCGCCCTGCGCCACATCCAGGGTGGTCGGGCTGGTCACCAGAGACACCGTGTTTCTTTCACGCACTGTCAAGTTAGAAATCTGACCGCCAGATGCAGTGAAACCGCCGCCTGTAATGGTGTAGCCGATTTTCGTATTGTCCTGGACTGCATCATCGTCTGGAATGAAGACGAGATGCACATCCTGATATCGGTCCCAATTTGCCGCAGTGAAAGTGAGAGCTGGGTTCTGATCTCCCGGAGTGTTCGGATCGTTATCGAGTCTTAACCGGTTCCTTTGATCATCGGGCACGTAATACTGCACCGTGACTGTGACGTTGTCGTCAGGGAAGGTCCACAGGCGGACAGGAATTGTGGCCCTGGAATCCTCATGATATTCACTCACATATGGAAGGAGGGTCTTCGACCTCCTTGTAACTGCGGAAAAGAACTCCCCAAAAGACTTATCGCGAGTCGGGTAATTGCTCACACCTCTGGGACAGGTCTCGTAAGGGCTAAAAGTGTCGTCAGCGTAGTAGTACTCAAAACACGCATGCACATTGCTCAAATTGGTTCCGGGATAGGTGCCGCCGGCATCGACCGTTATGGGGCCGAAACTTTCACCAGCGGCGCCCCTGTAGCCTGAGACCTTTACAGATCGGGTGCAATCATTTGTAAAGCCCGTCGTACTCACGCCGTTATCTACGCTTTGATTGATACGGAAGCATGAATTCACCGCCGGCAGGGACTGGGCCGAGGCCGTGGGGGACTGTCCGGCCAGGGCTGCAAGGCCGATGAGCAGGACTGCGGCGGTCAGGCAGCCGCCGGCTTTTTTCAGCATCTTGGACACCGGCGGCAGCCCCGCCAGACGCTGCGGCCAGCCCTCCCTGAAACGGAGCGACCCGTCAAAATTCACGGCTTGGGGGAACAGTGGGACAGCACGGGACAGTGCGCATTCAGGTGCGGGGGGCATCGCCAGGCATCGGGTTCGGCTGCAACCCTGCCAACAACCGAGCCTGTCACTTCCCTGTGAATCATGTTGTCGTCGCCGAACAGCACCCTAGCGAGCGGGGCATTCTACTACTGTCTATTCTGTGTTGGACGGAACTTCTCAGAATGGTTCGCTCCGGATTTCCAAGCGGCGGCATTTTACCCATGACGCCGGGGCGGGGTTGGCTAAACTGCCCGCCCCGCAGAGCCGGCCGGCCGACTTGCTCAACCCCAACCTGCGGCGACTGCTCCCCTATCCGTTCGAGACCCTGGCACGGCTGCGCGCCTCGGTGACCCCCAATGCCGATCTGCCGCCGCTGAAGATGACCGTCGGCGAGCCCGGGCTGGCCCCGCCCGAGGCGGTGCTGGAAGTCCTGCACAGCCACCTGCACGAATTCGCCGCATACCCGCCCTCCCGGGGGCTGCCCGAGCTGCGGCAGGCGGCGGCGGCCTGGCTGGGCCGGCGCTTTGCCGCGGAGCTCGACCCCGACACCCAGGTGCTGCCGCTGGGCGGGACGCGCGAGGGGCTGTTCTGCTGCGCCCAGGCGCTGATCGACCCGACCCGACCCAACCCGACCGTCGTGGTGCCCAACCCGTTCTACAAGATCTACGAGGGCGCCGCCTTCATGGCCGGCGCCCGCCCCTACCCGCTGTCGACCGGCGTCGAGGCCGATGACTTTCTGGAGGCGCTGGCGGCGGTGCCCGAGGCGGTCTGGGGCGACTGCCAGCTGCTCTACCTGTGCTCGCCCAACAACCCGACCGGTTCGGTGCTGCCGCCTGCAGCCCTGGAGCGGGTGCTGCATCTGGCCGAGCGCTTTGACTTTGTCGTCGCCGCCGATGAGTGCTACAGCGAGATCTACCCCCCGGACGGGACCCCGCCGTGCGGGCTGCTGCAGGCCTCTGCCCGCCTGGGCGACGCCGCCTGCGACCGCGCCCTGGTGTTCCACAGCCTGTCGAAGCGCTCGTCGCTGGCCGGGCTGCGCTCGGGCTTCGTCGCAGGCGGTGCCGGGCTCATCGACGCCATGGCGCGCTATCGCACCTACCACGGCGTGACGCTGCCGGTTCCGGTGCAGCGCGCCTCGATCGCCGCCTGGAGCGACGAGGTCCACGTCGAGCGCACCCGCCGGGCTTATCAGGAGCGCTTCGACGCCGCCCTCGCCGAACTCGACTGCCGCCGGCCCTGCGGGGGCTTCTACCTCTGGCTCGATGTCGGCGGGGACGACTGCGGCTTCGCCGTCGACCTCTACGAGCAG
>MEIF01000039.1 GCA_001750645.1 Gammaproteobacteria bacterium AqS3 | reverse complement strand
ATGCCGTTACAGGTTGCTATCAATAAAGCCAGCCCAGCACCTGATAGTGATAACTGCGATATCTCCGAGGAGTGGTTTATATGAAAATACTTCATATACAAATAAACTTTATTTCAACAAATTCCCTCTTCAGCTTCCCATTCTCATCCTTTTACTCAAAACACTCAACAGCTGACCTGCCGAATCAATCAGCTTGCCCTACTGAAAGTGTTCCGCGCCACCAGATCACGAACCCTCTGTAATTCTGCCCGCGCCCATTCGTCCGGCATGCTGGATTTGCGATTGTTGCAGCCCATGCAGAGCAGCTGATAGTTTGACATCTGATCCTGCCCTCCCCGCTTTTTGGGCACGATGTGATCGACATGCCAGTAAGCCCTTTTGTCCAATGCCTCGCTTTCTCCGCAGTGATTGCATCGACCATTTTGTTCAGCATATAGAATCGGTTTTGCCTTGCCTTTGCTCACAGGATTTGCAAGCGTGGGAACAATATTGGTGATTGCAGGCAGATTGTGTATCAATCCTATATTGTGCAGACGATCCATTACCAACTCCCCCGCCTTCTCGCTGACATCAATTCCAATCCACTTTCTTCCCAATTCCTCCGCAGCCACACAGGTGGTCGCGCAGCCACAAAATGGGTCTAGTACCAAGTCCCCTTCATTGCTGCTCGCCTTAATAATGCGGCGCAAAAGTTCCAGCGGCTTTTGAGTGGGATAACCTGTGCGTTCAGACGAGCTTCTTCCAATAGCATCTATTTCCCATACATCGCGCATTGAAGCCATCGTATACCAACGTCCAAACTCATCCTTCCATTTTTCAACCCCCTTGAATCCCGGCGGTTGATTATTAGAGCAATAAGATCTTTCTTTCATTAGATTAAAAATGTGTGATCTTATTTTTACGGAATAAGACAAAATAATATCGTGTTTTCTTCCAAACCATTTTTTACTTGCGCCGCCTGTGCGGTAACCCCAGACGATTTCATTCAAAAAATTCTTCTGCCCAAACACACTGTCCATTACCAACTTCAAATAATGGCTCGCAGTTGGATCACAGTGCAAATAAATTGAACCGGTTGGCTTTAATACTCGGTGCATCTCAACGATGCGCTGAAACATGAAGTAGCAGTAGGACATCATCGGTTTTCCATGCAATCCCTCAATGCTTTCCAAAAACTGCACCAGATGCGGATATTGTTTCGTCAGACCATACAGCCCGTATTTGTCCACATCATCCCAAGTCCACATGTCCTTGAAACTCGCACCAGCCGCCTTGCTGCCGATAGGCGCGCTAAATATTCGTTTGGTGTTGAAGGGGGGATCCAGGTAAATAAGATCTACGCTTTCGTCCTCTATGCCCCGGAGGACGACCAAGTTGTCTTCAATGTAAATCTTGTTGGGCAGCTTGGAATTTGGCAGGAGGGGGAGAAGAGGCAGGGGGGGGAATTGGCATCCATCATTAATACCCTTAAACTAGTCGCCCTGCGGATTTTACATGACTCCAGAGCAGGCAAACCTTCTCTGATTGGTATACGGAGACCCCACCATGGCAATAATCTTTTTTACCATTCTCATTGTTGGCGTGATCGCAGCCGTGCTGGTGATGGCTTCTAAGAGGAACTCGCCCAAGCAGCTCAATAAGCAATCAGAGGACGACAAGCTGAAGAACTCATCACCGGTCGAGGACATCATCGAGCGCATTCAGGAGGACACCGGCAAGCAGGAAGACAAGGGGAATAATCAGCCGTGAGACAAGGCCAACTGCCAATCCCCCGCCCCATGGCCCCATTCGATTTTCCGCTGGAGGTCATCCGCACCAATCGCAAGCGTTCGGTGGCGATTCAGATCCTCGGCGATACGGTTCGGGTGCGGGCGCCGAAGACGCTGTCGGAGCGCCGCATCCACTCAATCATCGCCAAGCGCACGGCTTGGATAAAGCGCAAGCTGCGGGAGCAGGCGGAGCGCCCCGCCCTCAAACCCAAGGAATACGTCAGCGGCGAGGCATTCCAATACCTCGGCAGAAATTACCGGCTCAAGGTGGTGAAAACACCTAAAGCCTCGACCAAACCGTCCATCAAGATGCAGCAGGGTTATCTGGTGGCGACTATTCCAGAAACCACGGCCAACCCGCAGCGGCGCATCAAGGCTCTGCTGCGGGACTGGTACCAAGTCCGCGCCGAGCAGCGCCTAAAGGAAAAAACCGAGCGACTGGCCAAAGTCGTGGGTGTGACGCCCCGCTCGATCACAGTGCGCGATTACAAGTCCCGCTGGGGGTCGTGTTCGGTCAAGGGCGATATCTCCTACAACTGGCAGATCATCCTGGCGCCGCACCGGATCATCGACTACGTGGTTATCCACGAGCTCTGCCACATTCTGGAGCACAACCACTCGCCGCAATACTGGAAGCAGGTCGAAAAGTACGTCCCCGACTGGCGCGACTGCCGCGCTTGGCTGAAGGACAATCCGATCATCTTTTAACCCCGCTCGCCCAAGCAAACCCGCCGAGATCCCAACCCAACGCGCCAAACCAACCCGCACCAACCCCAACCCTCGTTATCTGTAATAATGCGCCCGCTCGGCGGCGCCCCGATAAGGGACAAGGAGTTGCTCCCAATGTTTGGCCTGAGTGCCATCTCGGTCAGATCAAGCCAGGGGAGCCACATCATGGAAATCATCGTTTTGTCAGTTGCGGTCCTGCTCGTCTCGGGCCGTCTTGCCATCGCCGCTCCGGTCATCTGCACCACCCCCGGCTCCAACTCATCCAGCCCATCCAACCCATCCAACCCATCCAACCAATAGGAAACCCGACACGACGAAACAAACAATCTTCCAAACCAAACCTATTCATCCCAACAAGAGGAGAAACCTAACATGACCGACATTACTATCTGGGGAGCCAACACACCCCGCACGCTGCGGCCAATCTGGATGGCCGAGGAGCTGGGGCTGGAGTACAAGCTGCACCCGATCGGCTCCCGCACGGGCGAGACGCAAACCAGCGAGTTCGCCACCCTCAACCCCAAAAACAAGATCCCGGTCTTCCAAGCCGGCGATGTCCTCCTGACGGAGAGCCTGGCAATATGCCGCTACCTGCGCCAGGCCTTCCCCTCCCCCGCCCTCCCCGCCCCGCAGGGCGACGCCGCACTCGCCAAGGAGGACGAGTGGTGCTGCTACATCTTCGGCGAGCTGGACGAGACCTCCCTCTACGTCATGCGCCGCCACTACGACCTCAACGAAATCTACGGCGACGCCCCGCTGGCGATAGAGACCTGCCGCGACCACCTCGAGCAGCAGTTCAAGATCCTCAACGTCCACCTGTCCGACACCGAGACCGTGCTCGCGTCCGGCTTCGGGCTGGCGGACATCATGCTGATCTCCTGCCTCGACTGGGCGGCGTTCTACAACTGCCGCATGCCGAGGAGCGTCGAGCAATACCGCGAGCGCATCGCCAAGCGTCCGGCCTACAAAAAGGCGATGGATGTCAACTACAAGGCCATGATGGAGATACTCAATGGGGCCGCTTAAAGGCGTGAAAGTTCTGGACCTGACCAGCATGGTGTCGGGTCCGGTGGGGGCGATGATGCTGGCGGATCAGGGCGCCGACGTCATCAAGGTCGAGCCGCTGCACGGCGAGCAGATGCGCCACATGGCAGCACCGCACAACGGCGTCAACCCGGCGTTCTACTCGTGCAACCGCGGCAAGCGGTCGCTGGCGGTCGACCTGAAGTCGGACGAGGGAAAAGAAATCCTGCTCAAGCTCGCCGCCGACGCCGATGTCTTCATGCAGAACTTCCGCCCCGGGGCGATCGAGCGCATGGGCTTTGGCGAGGAGGTGCTGCGCAAGGCCAACCCCGGGCTGATCTACCTGTCGATCAGCGGCTTCGGCGAGAGCGGCCCCTACGCACAGTCCAGGGTCTACGACCCGGTCATCCAGGCGCTGTCGGGCGCCACCGACATCCAGGCCGACCGCACCACCGGCCGGCCGCAGATGTTCCGCATCATCATCGCCGACAAGGTCACCTCGCTGACCTCTGCCCAGGCGGTGTCCTCGGCGCTCTACGCCCGCGAGAAGTCCGGCGGCCAGGGCCAGCACATCCGCCTGTCGATGCTGGACACGATGCTGGCGTTCTTCTGGCCCGAGGGGATGGCGGGGCTGGTCTACGGCGAGCGCGAGTTCGACGTGCGCAGGCTGCAGGGTTCGCAGGATCTCATCTACAAGGCCAGGGACCGCTACATCACCGCCGGTGCGGTGTCCGACGCCGAGTGGGGCGGCATGTGCCGCGCCCTCAACCGCGAGGACTGGCTCGAGGACGAGCGCTTCAACACCTCGGCGGGGCGCGTCGTCAACGCCCAGGAGCGCAAGTCGATGACCGCCAAGGAGATCGAGAAGTGGGACAGCGAGGAGATCCTCGCCCGCTTTCAGGAGGAAGGCGTCCCCTGTGCGCCGCTGCTGGACCGCATGGAGCTGATGGATCACGAGCAGATCATCGCCAATGCCTCGGTGCTGCGCACCGACTACGAGGGTTTCGGCGAGGTGCGCCAGGCGCGCCCGGCGGCTCGGTTTGAGCAAACACCGAGTACTATTGCCCGTCCCGCGCCCAAATTGGGCGAGCACGGCAGGGAGATTTTGACTGAGCTGGGGTATGACGAGTCAACCCAGCAGAAACTCATCGACGACGGCAAGCTGGCGGTTTCGGCGGAGCCGAGTTAAGAATCAAGGGGGACCCAATCATGAGCGAAAAACCTGTATGTCTGGTCTTGGGGGCGGGCGCCGGCATCGGCGGGACCGTCGGCAAGAAGTTCGCCGCCGAGGGGTATCACGCGGTGCTGGCGAGGCGCAGCGATGAGGAGGGTCTGAACAGGATGGTCGGCGACATCGAGGCGGCCGGCGGCAGCGCCACCGGGCGGCTGGTCAACGCCGTGGCGGAGAACGCCATCGAGGATCTGGTCGCCGAAATCGAGCGCGACATCGGCCCGATCAAGACCGTGGTCTTCAACCTCGGGGCGCAGATCGGCAACCGCCCGCTCGAGGCGACCGAGCCGAAGATGTTTCAGCTGGGCTGGCAGATGGCGACCTTCGGGCTGTTTCGCGTGGCCAGGGCGGTCATTCCGCTGATGGTCGAGCGGGGCGGCGGCAGCATTCTGGTGACCTCGGCGACTGCGGCGGTGCGCGGCAACACCGGCCAGCACTCCCACGCTGCGGCCATGGGCGGGCGGCGCATGCTGTGCCAGACGCTCAATGCCGAGTTCGCAAGCAAGGGCGTCCACGTCGCCCACATCCTGATCGACGGCGCCGTCGACGCCCCCGACACGCTCGGCAAGCTGATGGGGCCGGAGCGGTTTCAGGAGCTGCGCGAGCAGCGGGGGCTCGAGCACGACGGGCTGCTGCTGCCGGAGAAGGTCGCCGAAACCTACTACCACGTCGCCCACCAGCACCGCTCGGCCTGGACGCACGAACTCGACCTTCGCGCATTCTCCGACCTGGCGTGGTGGAACCACCCGATCAAAATCTGAGGCGGTCGTGCTCTGCGGGTGCGGCTGGAATTCAAAACACAATCAATGGAGGTAACAACACCATGAGCGGACAAGCCGAAAAGGCGCTGAAGCACTGCGACCAGATCTTTTCTGCCACGGAGAGCGCAGCGGAGCAGATGCTCAGGCGGGCGTCCAACATGCGCAAGATTGCACAGGGCACGCTGAGCGACTACAAGGGCAGCCAGGCTCTTCGGGGCGGCGTTCGCAAGCTGGACGAGACCGCGCTGCACTTCAAGCGCATGACCGAGTTCTCGCGCCGGGCGACGGAGCTGAGTTTGGAGATGAGCTCCGCCGAGACCGACGCCGACGCCGATGCGCTGCTGGCCCAGATCGCCGATGCCGCCGAAAACGTCCGGCAGCACGCGGCGGCAATCCGTTAGTTAAAGACAGGGGCGAATCGGTCGTCGACCGTTCCGCCCGCTTCCACAGGACTGGATAGTTAGATAGGAGGACAGAACAATGGGCATTTCAGTTCAGCCGACCGGAGCCGCCTGCGGAGCCTTCGTCACCGGCGTCGATTTAACGCAGGAAATCTCGGCCGACCTGGCCGGCGAGATCCGCTCGCACTGGCTGGAGCACAAGGTGCTCGCCTTCCCCGACCAGGCGCTGAGCGACGCCGATCTGGAGCGCTTCACGCTGTGCTTCGGCGAATTCGGCGAGGACCCGTTCTTCGGCCACATCGACGGGCATGAGAACATCGCCGCCATCCAGCGCAACGCCGATGAGACCACGCCGATCTTCGCCGAGTTCTTCCACTCCGACTGGAGCTTTCTCGAAGTCCCGCCCGCCGGAACCTGCCTGTTCGGCATCACCATCCCGCCCGTCGGCGGCAACACGCTGTTCTCCGATCAGGTCAAGGCTTATGAGCGCCTGCCGAGCGAGCTGCGCGAGCGCGCCGACAGCCTGACCGCCCTGCACTCCGCCGAGCTGGGCTACGCCCCCCACGGAGCCTACGGCGACGACGACCAGAAGAGCGGCCGCTCGATGAACATCATCCCCAGCGAGAGGGCGCTGGAGACCCAGGAGCACCCCTTCGTCCGCACCCACCACGAGACCGGCGAGAGGGCGCTGTACTCCTCGCCCGCCTACATCAAGGCCTTTGCGGGACTGAAAAAGGAGGAAAGCGATGCCCTGCTGGTCGAGTTCTACGAGTGGCAGAGCAGGGATGAGCTGGTCTACTCGCACAAGTGGGCCAAGAACATGCTCGTGATGTGGGACAACCGCTCGGTGCTGCACGCCGCCACCGGCGGCTACGACGGCCACGACCGGCTGCTGCACCGCACCACCATTGCCGACACGCGGTTCTAGGGCATGCTCGTCAATGCCCCGCTGAGCCGGCCAATCTCGCGGATTGCGGGCGGGCGGTGCGGCTGACAAATCGGGGCTCAGGGGGGATCGGAGATGGGAATCATTTTGGGGGTGATTGCAGTCGTCATCGTCGCGGCGGTTTTGAAGCACTTTCTGGGGAAGAGCCGACAGCATGCGAATCTGATCGAGTTCAGAACGCGCCTGATGAAGGCCGCGCACAACTCCGAGGACGACCGGGCCACGGAAAAGCAGATCGACTACTGCGTCCGCATGCTGGATGAGGCGGGTGTGCCGCTGCTGCCCGAGGTCGGCGACACCCTGACCAAAAAGCAGTGCTCGGATCTCATCGTGAGGCTGCAGCTCGCCGTGGTCGACAGTCAGGAAGACCCCGACGAAATCGAGGCCGAGCAGATGCAGTACTTCGCAAGCTCGGCGGCAGAGAGCGCCGAGTACCGTTTTTCTGACGCCAAATACTGCCTGGACGACATCGTGAAAACGATGCAGGAGAAGGGTTTGACGGACGACGAGGGCTCCGAGCGGCTGCTGAGGGAGGCCAAGACCAATCTGCAGCAGTGCAAAAAGGCGGTCGCAGAGGCTGAGGAGGCTTCGGACAGCATCTACGGCGATGACGGCGAGGGCGAGCCCACCCCCAAGCAGATACGCTCGGCCTGCGAGCGGGCGCTGAGGGCCTGCCAGTCGGCGCGCGCGTTTGAGCAGAAGATTCAGGCCGCACTGCGGTCGATCAACGGCCTGCAGCAGGGGCGCTAGGGGTGGCTCCGGGACAGCTGTGCTGCGGTGGGGGTGCGGCGGTGCGGCGGCGCTGCCGGAATTCAAACCGGAATTCAAACCGGAATTCAAAGACGCGACATCAGGGGGGTGTCCAATGAGCCTTTCGATCCAACCGACCGGCGCCGCCTGCGGTGCATTCGTCACCGGCGTCGACCTGACCCAGGACATCTCGGCCGACCTGGCTGGCGAGCTGCGGGCGCACTGGCTGGAGCACAAGGTGCTCGCCTTCCCCGACCAGGCGCTGAGCGACGCCGATCTGGAGCGCTTCACCCTGAGCTTCGGCGAAATCGGGCGGGAGCCGTTTTTTGGCTCTGTCGACGGGCATGAACACATCATCGCCATCCAGCGCAGCGCCGATGAGACCACGCCGGTCTTTGCCGAGTTCTTCCACTCCGACCAGAGCTTCATGCCCGTGCCGCCCGCCGGAACCTGCCTGTTCGGCATCACCATCCCGCCCGTCGGCGGCAACACCCTGTTTGCCGATCAGGTCAAGGCCTATGAGCGCCTCCCCGACGGGCTGCGCGAACGCGCCGAGGGCCTGACCGCCATCCACTCCGCCGATCGGGTCTACACCGCTGACGGGGTCTACGGCGACGACGACAGAACTCACGGCCGCTCGATGGACATCATCCCCGACGAAAGCGCGCGGGAACGGTGCAGGCACCCCTTTGTCCGCACCCACCGGGAAACCGGCGAGAAGGCGCTGTACTCCTCGCCCGCCTTTATCCGCGGGTATGTCGATGTGGAGCAGGACGAGGCCGATGCGCTGATGTTTGAGTTCTACGACTGGCAGACCCGGGACGAGCTGGTCTACTCGCACAAGTGGTCCAGGAATACGCTCCTGATGTGGGACAACCGCTCGGTGCTGCACTCCGCCTCCGGCGGCTACGACGGCCACGACCGGCTGCTGCACCGCACCACCATTGCCGACACGCGGTTTTAGAGTGCGATCGCGGAATAAGGCAAACAAGGTAAAAAAGGTAAAAAAATGAGCCGCAGGGGTTTTATTGCATTAAGATATTCACCGCAGCCGAGGCGATTCAGCACGGACTGCACAGGTGCAAAGACAATGGAGATGAGCGATGAGCAAGCCGGTCAACTATGAAGCTGCTTTTTTGAATGCACTCAGAACTCAGGAAGTTCTGGTATCCATCTACCTGATATCGGGGGTTCGACTTGTGGGCGAGGTGACATCGTTCGATAGCGAGAGCATCTTTATGAGAGGCATCCAAAGTTCGAATCAAATCACGATGATCTACAAAAAATCCGTATCCACCATCAGACCCGAAGGCCAATTCAAGTTCGGAGATTGAAGGGCACACGCCGCCTTGCATCAGCCCCTTATTTTTGGACTGTCCCGGAGGGGAACACGAGCCCGCCAGGGTGATTGGCCCTGGTCGAAAAGCCGGCTGAAGCCTGTGGAGAACCCTGTGGAGTTCAGAGGGGTCGGACGGTGCAAAAGTCCATGTTCGTCGCAAGGGCGCCCATGTTTTCAAATGGGCCTGCATAACCGAGCACGCAGCAGAACACAGGCGCAAATTGAGGAGGCGGATCATGGGCAGAAAGCCGGCCAAAACCTGTGGAGAAGTCCATGGGGTTTGGGAGGATTTGCGCGATGCGGATGGCCGCAGCCGCAATCAAAATTTGCTCGCACTTGGGTTTGAATGTCGGGTCTTGGATTGGCGCCGAGCTGACGTCCCAGGCAGAAGCATCGTCAACCGACTCGCCGACCGCCTTAATGCCTTTTCCGATTGCGGCGAGCCTGGCTATTTGCCCTCCCTCGCCCTGTCGATCTCCAGCTCCACCGCCGAGCGCGCCGCCCCCCTCTGCCGGATGCGGTCAAAGCCGTCCCCCTTGGGCTTGAAGGTCCGGTCTTGGACTGGTGCAGGGTTGTCGTCCCCGGCAGAGGCATCGTCAACCGACTCGCCGACCGCCTTAATGCCTTTTTTCGCAAACAAAAACGGCCAGAGCAGGAAAATCGCCAGCACCAAAAGATAGGCGGCGTTCTTGACGATCAAAAGCGTCGCCAGATACTCGGTGTTGTTTTTCAGCTCGAAATATTCCCTGACCTCGCCGTTGGCGTAATAGACCAGAAAAAACCCGATGACGCCGAATGCAAACTGCCCCAGCCGCTCGCGGATGGCGCGCCAGAACGTCCACGCCACCAGGGACTTGGCGAGGGTCTTCCACATCAGATGACCGGTATGCCCAGGATGAGCAGGATGCCGACCAGCCCCCTCAATTTGAGGCCGTCGCGAATTTTGCGCTCCTCATCGCTGACGACGATCTCCCGCTGCTCCTCGCTGAGATCCTCGGGGTCGAGCCCCTGTGCCGCAATGGTCGCCTTGGCACGCTCGATCGCCATCTCCATGATGCGCTCGTCAATGCGGCGCTTGAGCTTTTTCGGGGCGGCGGCCAGCGCCGAGGCGCCCAGTTTGCCGCGAATTTTTGACCATTTAGAGATGCCGTCCAACTCCGCTTCCCGTTCAGACCGAGCGGGCGATTATAGAGACGGAAGTTTTGCGGGCGGGTTGTTTGGTTGGGGGTTGGTTGGTTGGAGGATTGTTTGGGCGGCGACTTGCTCAGGCGGCGACCTCAAAGCCCACTCGACCCAGCGGGCCGAAATCCGCCTCGTAGTAGCCCGGCTGTGCGGGCACCAGCGAACCGCAGGCGCCTGTCAGCAGCAGGGTCTTGTCGCCGACGCTGAAGCCTCGGGACCGTGCCTCCTGCCACATCCAAACCGACGCCCTCTGCGGCCCGCCGATCGCCTCGGCGGTTGACGTCTCGTTGACCACATCGCCGTTGCACCTCAGCACAATGGGCGTGTTCGGGAAGTCCTCGTCCCAGTCCTGCATCTCGCCGACGATGTAGAGATCGGCGCCCAGATTGCTCGCCACCAGATTGGCCGCCGTCATGTCGTCGGGGCGGGAGAACTTGAGAAAGACGATCTCAAAGGCCGGTGCCATGCCGATCGGCCGGCCGTATCGATCCAGCAGGACGGCGACCTCGCACTCGATCGCCCTGCCCTCGAGATACGGCAGCGTGCAGCCCCCCTCCCGCTGACCGTCCGCATACAGACTGCCCAGCAGCGCGTGCCGGAGACCAAAGAACTGCTGAAACGCCGGCGACGTCACCCCGGCCTTGATGCCGCCGACATCGCCCTCCGTGCGCACCTGCGTCACCTCGTGCTGCAGGCGATAGGCGTCGTCCAGAGAAAGCTCCTCGAAAAATTCCGGCAGCGGTGCGTTGGCCTTGATGATGGCGGCGAGCTTCTTGGCAAATTCTGAGTTCATGGTGGTTCTCCTAGCAGCAAAAATGAACATAATATCCGTCATTGCCCAAGGGGGGGTAGAAAGTGGCTTCGCCCCTTCAACAAGCTTTGGAACTTATCCGCAAGAGCTCCGCAAATGAAACGGAGATGGGAGCTAAGTTTGAGCAGCTGGCGAAAATCTTTCTAGAGAACGATGCCACTCAAACACAGCAGTTCTCCAAAATCTGGCATTACTCAGATTGGGCCAAGGAATACGGTTATCAGACTAAAGACATAGGTATCGACCTAGTTGCCAAGAATCGTCATGAAGAGGGCTTTTGTGCCGTCCAATGCAAGTTCTATCAGCCTGATTACAGGATCAGAAAAGAAGACCTCGATTCCTTTATTTCAGCTTCAGCTTCTGCCGATTTCACTCGGCTGCTTTTGATAGACACCTCAAACCACCCCATTGGGAAGAACGCCCAAGCCGTTCTCGACAAACTAGACAAAAGCTACAACCGAATACCTCTTCGGGAACTGGAAGAGAGCCTCATTGACTGGCTAACCTATACCAATGACAACCGTATCAGGCTGCGCCCAAAGAAAGAACTCATGGATCATCAAACTCAAGCATTAGATGCTGTTCGCGAAGGCCTCAAGAATAAGGATCGCGGCAAACTTGTTATGGCCTGTGGCACAGGCAAAACTTTTACCAGCCTGCGTATCGCCGAAAACATCGCTGGAAAAGGCAAACTGGTGCTCTATATGGTGCCCTCACTAGCCCTTATGTCGCAAACAATTCGCGAATGGAAGAATGATTCTATGCAGGAAATAACAGCCTTTTCAGCTTGCTCTGACAAGAGGGTTGGAAGAAAACACGGGAGCCAAGATCGCATCGAGATGGATCCATCAGACCTCGCTTTCCCCGCAACCACTGACCCCAAAAAACTTGCAGAACAGGTCGATAGTGCTGGCAAAGAAAAGATGATAGTGGTTTTCTCCACTTATCACTCAATCGATGTCATTTCGAGTGCTCAACAAGATTTTGGTCTGGATGAATTTGACCTGATTGTCTGTGACGAAGCCCATAGGACGACAGGTGAGACACTAGTCGGTGATGATGAATCCCATTTTGTAAAAATTCACAGCAATGACAACGTAAAAGGGAAAAAACGTCTTTACATGACGGCAACTCCGCGTATATATGGTCATAAAGCCAAAAAGAAGGCCGAAGAAAGCGATGTGATTTTGGCCTCCATGGATGACGAAGAAACATACGGTGAGGTTTTATTCCACAGAAACTTTGGATGGGCGGTGGAAAACAACCTGCTCACAGATTACAAAGTCGTGGTGTTAGCTGTTGATGAAAATCTTGTAAACCAAAACGTACAAAGATCGTTTGAAGAAGGGGCAGAATTAAAACTTGACGATGCTACCAAGATGGTCGGCTGCTATAAAGCCCTGGCAAAAATCGGGTTTAAAAACAGTAAAGGCAAAAAGGCCAAGCTGCCTCCTATGAAGCGCGCCCTAGCCTTTTGTAGAAATATAGCCTTATCCGAGATGTTCTCTAAAGAATTTATGGGTGTGGTCACTGACTATCTCGAAAATGAAGAGATTGAAAAGAAATACAAAACCGATCTAAATGTTGAATTACACCACGTTGATGGCACTTTTAACGCCGACAGGCGCAATGAAAGGCTTGGATGGCTGAAGGAAGACACCCAAAAAAACACCTGCCGTGTCTTATCAAATGCGAAGTGCCTGTCTGAAGGCGTCGATGTTCCCGCCCTCGATGCAATCATATTTTTGCACCCGCGCAAAAGCCCGATTGACATTGTGCAGTCAGTTGGTCGTGTCATGCGCAAGGCTGAGGGCAAGGATTTAGGTTATGTCATCTTGCCCATAACCGTTGCACCCGGAATCAGCCCGGAAAGAGCGCTGAACAACAATAAACAATACGAGGTCATTTGGGAGATTCTCAATGCGCTGCGAGCGCATGATGAACGTCTTGATGGCAGAATCAATCAGCTGGGAATCGGTGAGGATGATATTTCTGATCGTTTCGAGGTTGTCGGAGTGGTTAATAATCTGAAATCAAAACCAAACCCCAATGAAGATAAATCAGCGGATGTAGGAGAAGATGAAGCAGCGGCGCCAGAGCCTGAAGATAAAGATGAGCAACTGGCCTTTGAGCTGGCAGATTTTTCTCGGGCAATCAAGGCCAAGATTGTCGAAAAATGCGGAACCCGAGACTACTGGGAAAAATGGGCTGCCGATATCGCGGACATCGCTGAACAGCACATCAAGCGCATCAATGCCCTTCTGCTCAAAAAAGATACATCCGAGTGGAAATCGTTCAATATTTTTCTTGATGAAATCAGAAATGATCTAAACCCTGAGATTTCAGAACATGATGCCGTTGAGATGTTGGCTCAGCACATGATCACTAAGCCTGTTTTTGACACGCTATTTCAGGAAAACCGATTTACAGAAGAGAATGCTGTCTCCAAGGCGATGGAGACCATATTAGAAAGGCTTTACTCCAAGAATGTGGATGCCGAAGCCAATTCCAAAAATCTTCAAAAGTTTTATGACAGCGTCAAGCGACGTGCCGAGAACATCGCCACCGCCAAGGGCCGCCAAAATCTAATCCTAGAGCTTTATGATCGTTTCTTCCGCAATGCCTTTCCATTGATGACAAAAAAGCTAGGTATCGTTTATACACCTACGGAAGTTGTTGACTTTATCATCCATTCGGTTGAAGACATATTGCAAGATGAATTCGGAACATCATTGGGCAACAAGGGAGTTCACATCTTGGACCCATTTACCGGCACTGGGACATTCATATCAAGACTGTTGCAATCAGGCATTATTCCCAAAGAAAATCTGTCCTATAAATATAAGAATGAGATACATGCCAACGAAATTGTTTTGCTGGCCTACTATATAGGTTGCATAAATATTGAAGCAGTCTATAGTGACCTGGTTAAGGAAAACCAATATCAGCCCTTTAAGGGCATAGTTTTAACCGATACATTCCAAATCGACGAGCACAAACTCACCACAGCACAAAGTCTGCTGCCAGACAATTCAGAGAAAATAGAAGCTCAAAAGAAATGTGATGTTAAAGTTATTATCAGCAACCCTCCCTACTCTGCAAAGCAAAGAGATGCTGGAGATAATGCAGCCAATACTGATTATCTAAATTTAAATCTTCGAATTGAAGCGACTTATGCAAAAGCTTCATCTGCCTCCAGCAAAAAAGATCTCTACGACAGTTATATTCGAGCTTTCAGATGGGCTTCAGATCGGATCAATTTAGAGAGGGGGGGGGCAATTGGTTTTGTCACCAATGGAGGCTGGATAGACGGGAACTCGACCGATGGCTTTCGAAAATGCCTAACAGATGAATTTAGCAAGATTTATGTATTTCATTTGCGTGGTAATGCGAGAACTTCCGGAGAACAACGACGGAAGGAAAAGGGTAATATCTTTGGGGAAGGTTCTCGAACTCCTATAGCCATTACAATTCTAGTAAAAAAGATAACTTCTTCCGAGCAAGGACAGATATTTTTCTATGATATCGGTGACTACCTCGATAAAAATCAAAAGCTAGAAATTATTCAGGAATTCAAATCGGTCAATGGAATTCGAAGGCAGAAGAAATGGAGAAAAATTCAACCCAATAAAGAAAATGATTGGATAAATCAAGGTCAGGCGGAATTTAAAAAATTCATTGCTATTGGAAGCAAAAAGAATAAAAAAGAAATAAATATATTTGTCAACTATTCTCTAGGAATAAATACCAATAGAGATTTTTGGTCTTACAACTCCTCCGAAGAAAAGATTAAACATAATATAAAAAGACTAATTAACACATACAACTCCGACCTTGATCAAGATATTCCTTTTGAAAACACTAAAAGAGATCCAGATAAGATCAAATGGTCTAGCAGTTTAGAAGCTCATTATAAAAAAGGCGAGCGCTTGAAATATAGCCCCAGAGAAATTAAAGACGGCCTCTATCGACCTTTTTTTAAATGCAAGTTTTATGGCGAAGAAGCTCTAGTTCATCGGTATGGACAAATGAAGAAAATATTTCCCGATTCAAGTGCTAGCAACTTAGTTATTGCAGTGAGCGGGGCTGGTTCACGTAGCGGCCTGTCTCCGCTTATGTGTGCAAGTATGCCAGACTTGAATATTCTTGAAGCAGGTGCACAATGCTTTCCTCTTAAGATTTATGAAAAACAAGACTCCCCTATGGGAAGTCTATTGCCCAATCAAGCCCAAGATGGAATTACTGATGAAGGTCTAAAACATTTCTTGGATTTTTATCCCAAGCAAGCTTTTAGCAAGGAAGATCTTTTCTATTACATTTATGGCCTACTGCACTCGCCAGACTATCGGGAACGCTTTGCCAATAATCTCACCAAAGAACTACCTCGCATCCCTGCTGTTAAACGTTTTGAAGATTTTATGGCTTTTTCTGAGGCCGGCCGCATGCTTGGTGACTTACATGTCGACTATGAAACAGTTGAACCTTACTCCGTGTCATTCAAAGAAGGTGATCTTGATATAGCCGCTATTAAAGATCCTAAAACTTTTTATCGAGTTCAAAAAAAGATGAAGTTTGCTGGCAAGCGTCCTAAACTCGACAAGACCACAGTCATTTATAACGATAACATCACCATAGAAAATATTCCTCTTGAAGCCTATGAATATGTAATCAATGGCAAATCGGCATTGGAGTGGGTAATGGAGCGCCAGCGTATAAAACCTGACAAAAAAAGCGGAATCGTCAATGATGCCAACGACTATGCCAACGAGACCATGAATAACCCAGCCTATCCACTGGAGCTGTTCCAAAGAATCATCACAGTTTCATTGGAGACAATGAAGATTGTCCGCTCTCTGCCAAAACTTAACATCGACTAAAAACTAAATTTAGAGACCAATAAACAATGTAGTAGAATTTGAGATTACTGATCGGGTTTACTATCCTTTGAAGATATTTAGGAAGATGTGACCTTTATCAGAGGAACAAAATTAAGGAGTAAAAGATGAGTAATTTTGCGGAATGTGTTGAAATTCTTTCAGAGATAGTTCAAACAGGAGCAATTGTTTGGGCAATTGTTATAGCTCACAAAAGGCTTTGGCAATGGCGTGATATTGAGAAAGACAAGAGGCTATGGGAAGAGAAAAAGATTAGGATGGGAACTCTGCTTGAAATAAGCAAGGAAGATTTGGAAAGGTTAATTCAAGAGCCTGATTTGGAAGTTAGGCGCAAAAGCCTTGAAGTATGGTTGGAAAGAATCAAAAAAATTTAATGTGAAAAAGCAAGTGGCGATGATTTTAGTCTAGGACAAAGTTCAGCTATCTCTACAGATCCCCACCCAACAGCCCAAGCAACCGGTCGCACGCTTTTTTCAGAACAACTGACTCTATTCGGCTACTCCCAATCTTTCGTATCGGATGGAAGATCCATCCAGCGGAAAATCTCCGGCAGGTTTAATTCCGTATACCCGAGCAGAGAGGCTCAGACAGACAGCGAAAGCTCTGTAAAAGATTACGTCAGAAGTTTTCTGGATGAACGCGAAAGCCCCTTCGTCACCAAGAACGGCAAAAAGGTGACCTACATCGACCTGTTCTGCGGGGGCGGCGGCCTGTCGCTGGGCATACACCATGCACTGTCCCAGTTCGGCTATGACGCGCGCCTTCTGCTGGCCGCTGACAAAGACCCGGCCGCTTTGAGGCTTGTCGCCAAACATTTCAAACCGATCCTGCAGCGCACAACCCCGATTGAAGACCTCGTCAAATACGCGATTGACCTGAGCGGCGAGCTGGATGATTTCGTCACCCATCCGCAGATCAGCGACAGGCAGATCCTGCAGTTCAAGGGAAAGGTCGACCTGCTGGTCGGAGGCCCTCCCTGCCAGGGCCACTCCAACCTCAACAACAAGACCCGAAGATACGACCAGCGCAACCTGCTCTACTACCTGATGCCCGCCTTTGCTGTGGCGCTGGATATTCCGAACATCATCATCGAGAACGTCACCGCCATTAGAAGCGCCAGCGAAAGAGTGGTCGGCATCACGGAAAAAATACTGGCGCAACATGGTTATAAGATATTTACCGGAGTCGTCAACGGGGTCGATTTTGGCGTCGCCCAGACCCGAAGCCGGCACTTTCTCGTTGCCAGCAAAACCACTGTTCCCGGTGTTGCAGAGGCGCTGAGTTCATTAAAGACTGACCCCCTGACCTTTGACTGCATCAATTCTGATCTCTCAGCCATACCCGGTTATCCGGACATACTGGAAATCAACGGGAATTTATCCAAAGAGAACCTCGAACGCATCAAGCACCTGCACGAAACCGACAGCTTTGAATTGAGCAACGACCTGAGACCCGATTGCCACAAGGACGGACACACCTACCCCGCCGTCTACGGAAGAATGCGAGGTGACGCACCGGCCGGAACAATCACCACAGGGTTTGGCTCGCCTGGACGAGGCCGGTATATCCATCCGTATCAGCCGCGAATGATCACCATAAGAGAGGCCGCGAGGATTCAGTCCTTTCCCGACTGGTACTTCAAAGACGCCGACGAGCTGGGCTTGAACAGAAACAACCTCCACAAAATCATCGGAGACGCCGTCCCATCATTGATGGTGTTTCCTCTGATCCTCTCGCTGCTCGGAGCCTTTTCAAAGGGGCAGAACTAAGCCCCCTCGTTCATCCATCAATCGGCGGCGGGGTTGTTATCGACACCAAACCGCAGGATACGCCAACCATAATCTGATACTGCGACCGTCCGCTTCATCCAACCTCGCCCTTTGAGAGGCGCCAGCAACGGTGCATTAGTCTTGATGATGGCGACCAGCTTTTTGGCGAATGGTGAGTTCAGGGTGAGTTCTCCGTGAGTGAGTGATGGCCATGCAAATTGACAGAAAATAATAGCCCCGCAGTAAAAACAACTCTATAGATCATTTGGTTTAACAGCAGGGATGTATTTCCACATACCAAGGTCATCTTCAAAAGGAGTAAAACCGTAAGTAGCCAAAGGCTTCTTAACCGGCCGCCAAGTTTCTGCATCCTTGAAAAAGGAAAATTCTTGATCCGCCAAGCATGACAAAAAGAATTGTTTTTCAGAATCAATATCAATTTTATTGTGCAGAGAATATTCATATAAAAATATCCAATATTTATCTTGATATTCTTTTTCATCATTGATTAAATCCAAAGCAAACTCGTCAAATATGCAAGCATTATCTGAATCATCGATATCGACACAATACTTCCATGCCAGCAAAATAGAAATGCAATCTCCCATATTTTTAACTTCCTCTAACATTTCAGTCATGGCTTTACTATCCAAATTCATCTTAATTTGATATTTGATTGCATAATAAAAACTATATGCAAGAGCGTCCGTCTGATTTTGCTTTAATGCTGATTTAACCATTTTCGGCAAGGCACTGTGCAGTATATTTTCAATCTCATTTATCTCGCCAAATATAAAAACCCAGCCTTCAAGAATTTGATATAAATATGGATAAAGAATTGCCAAGGCTAGTATTCTTCTCACATAAGAAGAGGGCACATCAGTGGATATCTGCATTCGAGATATAGATTTTATGGCATAGTTCAACGGTGCCCTACTATTATTTTTTTGGGAAAGATCAAGTGCATGATCAATAAAATCCTGAACCTCAGAAAATGTCAGAGGCCTTAGTTTCTCGGTCAAAAAAACGCGATGACTATTTATAGCACCTGTCCATGCTCCTAAACGGTGTTCAGATACAGGGGAAATGTCGGTTTTCTTTTGATTTATATTCAAATCATATTTTTTAAGGCATGAAGCAAGATCTTTAATAAATTCAAGTGCGTTATCTTCGCTGGTCGCATAGAATTCATAGTCGTCTATATGCCTAACGTAATTTGTATGATTCTTTTCTTTACATAACTCCTCATCAACTTTTGTCAATATAATTTCAGACAAGATATGAGATGTGTGCATTCCAATTAGAAGGCCATTAGACTCACCGTTTTTTATTTGTCTAGATAATAGATCTAATTTATTTTGCCATTTATCAAGTTTTTTATTACTTTTTGCTTCTTTTCTACCCATAAGAGCCCAAGGAATCGAATGAGAATAAATACTCGGGAAAAAATTAGAAATATCTGTCTTGACAATATGTGTGCATCCGGCAAGATAATCCATCTGAAATTGTATCTTTTCCCAATTGTCATTACTACTCATATCGAATATATAACGCTCGCCATCGATTTTTCTAACATGAACATAGTTTTTTCTATCTGCCTTTCCTATATGAATATTGATTTCTGTCCAATTCTTCTTAAGAAAACCACACAGCTTTGCATAAGAGTCTGGATGAGGAATGGCCAAAGTCCTAGGGACATTAGAATCTCTCGATGAAAAATACTCAACATATCCGCGATGCTTGCCGCTGCACTTCAAGAAGCCGATCTGTAATAGCTCAATTAGACCAACAGACTTAAAACAGGGGGGAAGTTCATGCGCAAACATCCCGTGCTCCAGCAGTGCCCGGTACACAAAATCTGCATCTTCCAAATCGGGATAACCTAGTCTTGCTTCTGTTTCATCCATGGCTCTCTCGTCTTAGTTTGGCTGATTCAGTCGGTGATTGTATCTATGTATCACATATCTCTGTGAAATTAATAACTAGATCACGGTTCATCCAGATCTAAAGAGTTCAAGCTATCAGAATCTTCATTGTTCTGTAGATAAAAACCTTTGGAGCGTTCCTCTGCCATTATTTCGAAAGACTCATTAAAGCCATGAGAATCAAGATCAGAAATTTCCGGAATTTTATATAGCTCAACCGGCATCTTATCTCTAAGAGAGTAATTGTCTGGGGCTTTGATATAACTGAAATCCTCCAAAATGATCCCATTCGAATTATCTTCAAGAAAGCGTGTTTTCAAATCAACTCCATTCCAAATTCGTATTTCACCGTTTTCCTGTTGATGCATTGTGAGAGAATTTTCTAGATGTATTTCTTTTAAAAGAAATTCAAGGGCAAAAACTTCCGGAATTTCTAATAACCCTGTTTCACCTACTTGAATGTATTTCTCATCTTTCAGAGGCCGATTGTTTGGGGGTTTTATATAACTGATATCTTTCAAGGTTATTTCTTTTGAGCTTTCTTTACTAAAATATGTTTTTAAACTGACATTCCAAGTCCATGTATCCTTACTTTCTTGCTGATACGTTTTGAGCAAACTCTCCAAAAATGTTCCCTTCGGCGACGGCTGAAATGTAAAATCTTCTGGCGTTATAAACAACTCTGCTATGTCTTGCGACATGTACTCATTTCCATCATAGAAGCGACCTTTTGGAGAGTATGGAATGCCGAAATCTTCAGAAGTTAATCCTCGCAAACTATCATAACGAATATACGTTTGTAAGCTGGCATTCCAAATTTGGGTTTCACGGTTTTCTTGATGGTATATTTTGAGAAAATCTTCCAAATATATTCTCTTTGAAGAGAGTTCGCAGATTTTCTGCTCATTTTCACAATACACAACAACCAATTCACCTTGTTGCTCGTCACACTCAAATAAACGACTTAATTTGGCACCTGCTTGCGCCAAAATAGCTTTTATTTGATCGCCAATATCACTAATAATATTACTAATTAGGTCTATCAATTTCCTAGGCGGCTTTATCATACTGTGATGCTTTCCGCCAAATAATTCATTTGCATCCAAGTATCCCCCAAACTTTTGCTTCATGACAAACAATCGGTCTATCTGATTAGTTTCACCTGAAGGGGAAACTCTGACAGTATCTGAAACACCGAACCAGCTCGATTTATCAAGCCATTCAGCTCTTACACATTTATAGGAAGAACTATAAGAGACGGAGGTGCATATATAAGCATTTAGATCTTTTCGCAAATAGAACAAAAGCAGAAATAACGATATCAATGCCGCTAGCAACAATGGCACTAATTGCTTCGGCGTCACTGGAGGTCGTGTTTGATGACTTGGGGTATCACTCACAAAATTTCTCTTGTTTAAGCGAGGCACCACACCCCGCTAATGTCGCCGATTTTATACATTCCCAGCCTACTTCTTACAGGCGCCTCCGCCATCTACTCACCCACCCATCAGCCCAAGCAACTGGTTGCACGCCTTTTTCAGCGCGTCCTGTGCCGAGGGGATGCGCTTGCTGAAGGACGCACAGCCGTGGATGGTGCCCTCGGCCCATACAACCTCAACCGGCACGCCGTCGGCCTTCAGGCGCTCGGCGTAGTGCGCGCCCTCGTCCTTCAGCGGGTCGAGTTCGGGCAGGTAGACGACGCTCGG
>MEIF01000038.1 GCA_001750645.1 Gammaproteobacteria bacterium AqS3 | reverse complement strand
CGGTCTGGAGCCCGTTCTGGGCGGGGTTTGCTGGGAATCTTCTCTCAGCAGAGTCGGCTGATTAATGTCTATAGATGGATATTCGAGTTCTCTTTTTCCTTGGTTTTTCATCACAGCACCCTCCCTATTTGAACGCACCGCCCGCCGGCGGTGCCGGTGGATTATAGATAGATAAGCACGGCCTGCGACTCGTTTTGATCGGGGCTTAATGTCTCGCCGCTCGATGCCGCCTTTTGACTGGGGGACGGCTGCGGGTTTGAATCCCGCCGAGGCCGTCTACTTTTGTTTCTTGATGTCCTTGATCAGGTTGCTGGTGGAGAGGCCGTCGACGATCTGAAGCACTTTGACCTCGCCGCCGTTCTTCTGGACGATTTGATGGCCGACGACCTGCTTGACGTCGTCGTAGTCGCCGCCCTTGACCAGCACGTGCGGGCGGATCTCGGCCAGCAGCGCCTCGGGGGTGTCGTCGTCGTAGGCGATGACGTAGTCGACGCTCTTGAGTGCACCGATCACCCGGGCGCGGTTGGCGAGCGAGTTCACCGGTCGCTCCGGGCCCTTGAGCCGCCGCACGGATTCGTCGCTGTTGAGGGCGACGATGAGCACGTCGCCCAGCGTTGCGGCCTCCTCCAGATAGGCGCTGTGCCCGGCGTGCAGCAGGTCGAAGCAGCCGTTGGTGAAGACGATCTTTTTGCCGCTGTTGAGCGGCGAGTGCAGCACCTGCAATAGATCCACCAGCGGGATGATGGGCATGGCGTGGGACGAGCGGCGATGCACTCGCTTGATGAGCTTTTCGCGGCTGACCGGCACCGTCCCGTGCTGGCTGACGGCAATGCTGGCGGCGTAGTTGGCCAGGCGCGCGCAGTTTTCGAGCGACTGCTCGCCGGTGCCGAGCGACGCAGCCAGCGTGGCGATGACGGTGTCGCCGGCGCCGACCACGTCGAAGACGATCTCGCGCGCCTCGGAGGGGAACTGCCGCATGCCGCCCCTGTCCTCGGCCTGGAACAGCGTCATGCCGTCCTCGCCCTGGGTGATCAGCAGGGCGTCGAGCTGGAGGGCGCATCGGACATCCTCGCCCTGCTGCGGCAGTTCGGTGGCATTGGAGTGGTTGGCGACGATGGCATCAAACTCGGACTGGTTGGGGGTGATCAGCGTGGCCCCGGTGTAGCGCGTGAAATCCTCGCCCTTGGGGTCGACCAGCACCGGCAGCCCCCGCTTGCGGGCGGCCTGGATGATGGTCTCGACGCAGCCGAGGGTGCCCTTGCCGTAGTCCGACAGCACGACGACGTCGCTGCGCTCCAGCAGGGCGATGACCCGCTCGCCGACCTGCCGGGACAGCTCCGGCCGGAACGCCTCCTCGACGTCGATGCGCAGCAGCTGCTGCTCGTTGTGCTTGTCGGTGATGCGCTGCTTCAGGATGGTCGGGCATGCCTCGGTGGCGATCAGATGCCGCTCGATGTTGGCGTTCTGCAGCAGTCTGTTCAGCGCCTCGGCGGGCTCGTCGTTTCCGGTGATGGCGCACAGGGTGCAGCGGGCGCCGACGGCGGCGATGTTGGCGGCGACGTTGCCGGCGCCGCCGAGCCGGTCATCGGGCTTCGATTTGTTGGGCAGGTGCAGCACCGGAACCGGCGCCTCGGGGGAGATTCGCCTGACCGTGCCCCGAATGTAGCGGTCGAGCATGAGATCGCCGACGACCAGCACCCGAACCTCGGAGAAATTGGGAATGATCGGCATCAAACCGAGGGCTGTTTTTTTGGCCGGCGATTATACGAGAGCGGTGTTTTGGGCTGGGTTTGTTAAGTTGCCGTATAGACAAGCAGGCTGAAGGATATTAACTGTCGGGCTGAGTGTCATAAAGACCCATCTGTGCAAGCGGAATTTCATCGAAGTGATAGTCGCAACCAACCCATTTGATGTATTTGAATACCTCGTCGTAGAAGGTTTTATTGCGAAACCATGCTTCTTCAAGCACATAAATATATTCAGCATTGCGCATCTGTAGATGTTTAGCCAAAACTTTAAATTGACGCTTTTTGAAATCACAGGTTTGCAGTTTTTCATCGACAGATCCGCCTTGTGTTTGAGATTTTGCTTCAATGATATAGAGCATCCTCTGCTCCTCATGAATTACAACTGCGTCAGGCCAATACTCTTTTCCCAGCAATTTTCTGCAGTCGATTTTTTTGCACTTTAAATATTTTGGAAATGCTCGTTCCCTGCAGATGGTTGCCACATGTTTTTCCCCTAGCATTACCGTGTGCACA
This sequence comes from Gammaproteobacteria bacterium AqS3, assembly GCA_001750645.1. GTDB lineage: Bacteria > Pseudomonadota > Gammaproteobacteria > MEIF01 > AqS3 > AqS3. The sequence goes on along the minus strand of MEIF01000038.1, from coordinate 19,755 downwards.
TTCTTAACACCTGTTTTGTTAAACCGATAGCCGTTTTTTCTCAAAATACGTATTGCTTTGCGAATAACTTTATTTTCAAATTTGCCCCCGCTGGATGTATCTCCTCCGGGCCCGCCGTTCCCATTCCCCTCCCCGTTCACGACAGCATCCTCAACTGCGGATTTTCTTCTGTGGATAAGGCCAATGAAATCAGACCTCGTCTTGGGAATCGGGCAGGCCCATTTGCGTGAGCGGGAATTTGTCGAAGATGAAATCACAGCCGACTCTTTTGATGTACTTGAAGACCTCCTTATAAAGCTCTTTCTTTTTTAGAAACCAGCTTGAATTCATCACATAGATATATTCAACATCTTTCAGCCCAAGTTTGTCGGCCAGAATTTTGAATTGGCTTTTTTTGAAATCGCAAGTTTGCAGTTTTTCATCAGCGGTTCCTGAAACTTTTTGAAACTTGATCTCAACAATGTAAAGCATTTTTTGATCTTCTCGAATGACAGCGACATCGGGTCGATGTTCTTTTCCCAATAACTTTCGGCAATTAATCCCCTTGGAATTTAAATGCCTGATAAACCCGTTTTGTCTATAAGCAACAGCTATGCATTTATCGTTATACATCAGGTTATGTGCGTCTTTGTCTTTTGTTTTGCTTAATTTATACCCGTCTTTTCTTAATGATTTGATCGCCCTGCGAATAATGGTGCACTCATATTCGTTGCCATTGGTCGTATCCCGAAAAGGACCGCCATTGCCGTTTCCTTTTCCGCCACCGCTCATCACAGCAGTCTCGGCTGGGGATGATCTTTTTTGTAGTTTTTTAGCCTGCGTTCCGCCAGCTGAAAATATTCTTTTTCGAGCTCGCAGCCGACAAATCGTCTGTCAAGGAGCAGTGCTGCGACGCCGGTGGTGCCGCTGCCGGCGAATGGATCGAGGATTAGATCATTTTTATTGGTGCTGGAGCGGATGATCCGATCGAGTAAAAGCAGCGGTTTTTGCGTCGGATGCCGCTTTAGGCTATTTCCTTCTACCCCCCCCAGTTTTTTGTCCCTGGAAGTCATATTCCAGACGACCTGATCCCAGTCGCCCTGATCCCAGACGCCCTCCCAGACGTCCTTCATCTGCTTGCCGCCGTTCTCCTCTCGCATTTTGTCGTAATCGAAGGTGTGCTTGGACTTGTCGCTTTTGGCGGCCCACAGCACGGTCTCAAAGGAGTGCGTGAAATAGCGGCATGACAGGTTGGGCGGCGGGTTGGGTTTTTGCCAGATCACGGTGTTGAGGATCTTCATGCCCAGCTGCTGCATGGCAAAGCCGACCGAGTGGATGACGTGGTGCGTCCCCGAGACCCAGAGCGTGCCATTGGGCCTGAGCAGCTGCCGGCAGCGGGACAGCCAGGCGGTGTTGAATTCGTGGTTGACCTCCGGCCCCTGCGAGCGGTCCCAGTCGCCCTTGTCGACCCTGACCATTTTTCCGGCATGGCAGGTGATGCCGCCGTTCGACAGAAAGTAGGGCGGGTCGGCGAAGATCATGTCAAAGCAGCCGGCGTCCCCGAAGTGCCCGATGTAGTGATCCATGACCTCAAGGCAGTTGGCCTGGTACAGCCGAAAATTGTCGCTCGTGATGCTGGCCGCAGCCAGCCTCGGCTTCATGCTCGGCAAATCCTTGATCCCGACCTGCTGCCTGCTAGCCATGCAGCACCTGCTTGGCATCCTCGCCGGCGACCTCGCGCGCCAGCCGGGGCACCAGATATCCCGGCAGCGAGCGGCGCACCTCGGCGTGAATCTCTCTCGCCCGCCCCTCATCGACGGCAAAGTGCGCCGCCCCCTCGACGGCATCGAGCAGAAACAGGTAGTAGGGCAGCACGCCCGAGCGGTGCAGCTCGAGGCTCAGCCGCACGAGCGCCTCGACCGAGTCGTTGATGCGGTGCAGCAGCACCGACTGGTTCAGCAGCTGCACCCCGCTGCGCCTCAGGTCGGCGAGGGCGCTGCGCACCGAGGCGTCGAATTCCTCGGCGCAGTTGCTGTGCAGCACGACGGTCAGCGGGGCGCGCCCGGCGGTTCGGCTGCACCAGTCGCAGAAGGCCGCATCGATGCGCTCGGGCAGCGCCACCGGAATGCGCGAGTGGATGCGCAGCATCCGCACATGCGGGATGTCGAGCAGCGCATCGCTCAGCTTCGCCAGCTGCTCGGTGCGCCACAGCAGCGGGTCGCCGCCGCTGAAGATGACCTCGACTATCTCCTCCCGAGAGGCGATGTAATCGACCCAGGCGCCGACATCGGCCAGGTGCTCGTTGTAGGGGAAGTGGCGCCGGAAGCAGTAGCGGCAGTTGACGGCGCAGCCGCCTGCGAGGATCAGCAGCGCGCGCGAGGAATATTTGTGCAGCAGCCCCGGCACCGGGGTGAAGTCGGCCTCCCGCAGCGGGTCGGGGCAGAAGCCGGCCGGCTGCGGGGCGGTCTCGGCATCCAGCGGCAGCACCTGGTTGAGGATGGGGTCGTCGACATCGCCGTGGCGGATGCGCGCCAGCAGGCCGGGCGGCACCAGCACGGGGAATTGCTCGGCGGCCCGCCGCTGCTGTTCTGACAGCGCCGCATCGATGCCGCTGCGCACCAGCAGCTCGTCCCCCGAGCGCACCGCCGAGCGCAGCTGCTCTCGCCAATCGGGTCGATTGTTTATCATTGCCCGGCCGCCGCTGCTGCCTGTATCCATGGCAAACACTTACTCGACCAACGAGTTCCGCAACGGGCTTCGGATCATAATCGATAGCGAGCCGTACTCGATTGTCGAGAACGAATTCGTCAAGCCGGGCAAGGGTCAGGCCTTCAACCGCGTCAAAATCCGCAACTTCCTCAACGGCCGGGTCATCGAGCGCACCTTCAAGTCGGGCGAGTCGGTCGAGGCGGCGGACATCATGGAGCTGGGGGCGGACTATCTCTATCAGGACGGCGCCAGCTGGCACTTCATGCAGCCCGACTCCTACGAGCAGTACGAGGTCGCCGAGGGCATCATCGGCTCGGCCAGGGACTGGATCGCCGAGCAGAGCCGCTGCACGCTGACGCTCTGGAACGGCCGGGTCATCGCCGTCGAGCCCCCCAATTTCGTCGAGCTGAAGGTGGTCGAGACCGACCCGGGACTCAAGGGCGACACCGCCACCGGCGGCAGCAAGCCGGCCAAGCTGTCGACCGGGGCCGAGGTGCGCGTCCCGCTGTTCATCGAGATCGGCGAGGTGCTGCGGGTCGACACGCGCACCGGCGAATATCAAGGCCGGGTCAAGGACTGAGCCGGGCGCTCTACAGCCGCCTGCACCCCGAGGCGCTGCGATCGCGCGATGCCATGCTGCGCTCGGTGCGGGCCTTCTTCGCCGAGCGGGGCGTGATCGAGGTCGCCACCCCCGTGATGGGCGCCCACGGCAATCCGGACGCCGAGATCGACGGCATTCGCACCGCCGCCGGCGCCCACCTGCAGACCTCCCCCGAGTTTGCGATGAAGCGGCTGCTGTGCGCCGGCTCCGGCGACATTTTTCAGATCGCACCGGCATTCCGCTCCGGCGAGTCGGGGCGCGGCCATCTGCCGGAATTCACGCTGCTGGAGTGGTATCGGATCGGCTTTGACGAGTTCGACCTGATCGGCGAGGTCGAGGACCTGCTCGCCGGGCTGCTGGATGTCCAGGTGCGCCGGCGGGTGCGCTACGCCGAGGCCTTCGCCGGGGCGCTCGGCTGCGATCCGTTCAGCGCCTCCGGCGCCCGCCTGCGCGACCTGCTGCACGAGCGCATCGCCTGGCGGGGGGCGCCGCCCGAGCGCCGAGCCTGCCAGCAGATCCTGTTTGCGCACTGCGTCGAGGGCGGCTTTGCCCAGGACGAACTGACGACGGTCCACCACTATCCGCCGGAGCAGGCCGCCCTGGCGCGCATCGATGCGGTCGACGGAGTCCGGGTGGCGCGCCGCTTTGAGGTCTACTGCGGCGGCTGGGAGCTGGCCAACGGCTACTTCGAGCTCGCCGATGCCGAGGAGCACCGCAGGCGCTTCGCCCGCGACAACATGGAGCGCCGGCTGCGCGGGGAGGATCCGGTCGAGCCCCAACCCGAATTTCTGCGGGCGCTCGAGGATCCGGGGCTGCCCGACTGCAGCGGCGTCGCCCTGGGTCTCGACCGCGTGCTCGCCCTGCAGCTGCACCAGTCCGATCTGCGCAGCGTGGTCCCGACCGATGAGGATTGATTTGTTCGCATTCAGATTTGGCATTCAATGAGAATGGGCGAGCGGGGCGAGGTTTGAGTTCAGCCATGGCCGGAGGTTTTTTAGCCGTGCTGATATGGATGGCGGCGGGCGGCGCTCTGGCATCCGCCCAGCAAAACAATTCCAATGCCGGGTGGTTTTCCGAGGACGAGTCCGATGAGTCGCTCGCCCTGATTTACGGCAACCTGCTGGTGGACCTGAACGGCGAGGAAATCTGTTCGGCAGCGGACAAGCGGTCTTTCAGTGAATTTCTCCTGTCCGGCGGCGAGGCCATCGATCAGGTCTCCAGCCCCTGCGTCGCCCAGATCTACTTCGCCCTGGCGGTGAACCAGGAGCTGAGCGATCGCGGCAAACCGCCCGCCCCGCCCGGCTGGATATCGCAGGATTTTTGGAGCGGGCTGTCCCAGGTGCTCTACGGCTCGAGCGGAAACCAGCTGCCCCCTTAAAAGACCGGGCTTTCTCGGCAGGTTTTAGACCCAGCGCCCCCAGGCCTCGCCCAGGCGGATTTCGGCGCCCTCACGCAGGTCGGCATCGGCTGCGATGCAGCCGGGCGGAAACAGCAGCACCACGGTCGAGCCGTAGTTGAAGCGTCCCAGCTCGTCGCCGGCCCGCAGCGCCGAGCCGGTCTCCGGGGCGATCTCAATGCCCGAAACCAGCAGCGCCCCGACCATCACCAAGTGCAGCGTGCAGCGCTCGTGCTGCAATTCCATGACGCAGCGCTCGTTGCGCGCGAACAGGCGGGGAATGAACCGGCTGCTGGTGCGGCTGACCGAGAACAGCTCGCCGCCGATGTCGCAGCGGTCTTTCAGCCGGCAGGTCGCCGGCGTGTGCACCCGGTGGTAGTTGTGCGGGGCCAGGTAGAGGGTCGCAAACCAGCCGCCCTCGAGCGCACCGGCGGCGGCCTCATTGCCGCCCAGAAACTCGGCGACGCGGTAGCTCTGCCCCTTGGCCTGGATCAGCTCGCCGGCCTGAATGGCGCCGAAGTTTTCCAGCCGCCCGTCGCAGGGCCACCCCAGCAGGGCGGGATCCCCGGGAAAGCTGCGCGCACCCGGGGCCAGGGCGCGGGTGAAGAAATCCCCGAAGCTGTCGTAGCTGTGCGCATCGGGGCGCTCGGCCTCCCCGAGTGCGACCGGGTAGAGGCGGCAGAACGTGCCGATCATCAGGTTCTTCCACCAGCCGGTGCGGCTCCCGGCCAGCGCCTGCATCAGGCGTGAGAGCAGGCGCTTGGGCAGCAGGTACTGCAGCCGGGCCAGCAGGGCGCTCAACTTGCCCCGCCGTCTCCTTCCTCGATGGGAACGTCTTCGCGGTTGCCCCACTCGGCCCAGGAGCCGGAGTAGGCGCCGATGTCGAGTCCGGCCGCCCGGCCGATCGTCCAGGCGACGGCGGAGCGGGCGTGCAGGTGGCAGTGGACGATGGTGCGCGCATTCAGGTCGGCGCCGGCGGCCTCGAGCAGCGCGCGCACTTCCTCGGTCGGCCGTGCCGCACCCGAGCCGTCCGGGTTCAGCAGGTCGGTCCACTCCAGGTGAAAGGCCCCGGGAATGTGCCCGCCCCTGTGCGTGCGGCGCTCCTCGCCGGTGAACTCGGCACGGCTGCGGCAGTCCCAGATCTGCAGCGCCGCCGCCTCGCCCGAGAGCGAGGCGAGAATCTCACCGGCGTCGGCGTGCAGTTGACTCTGCCCCGGGGTGTCGGGCAGAGCGCCGCGCGAGACCGGAGTCACATCGGCGCCGGTGACGATCGGCAGGCCGGCGGCGCCCCACTGTGCAGCGTCGCCGCACAGCCAGGCGGCGTCGGGGAAACCCAGCAGGTGCAGCGACCAGACGGTGCGGCAGGCGTCCCGCCCGCTGCTGTGGTCGCAGGCCACCACCGGAGTGTCGGTGCGCACGCCCAAGTCCTCAAACAGCTCCCGCAGCTGCGGGCGTTCCGGCACCCCGCCGGGCGCCTCGGGCTGGTGCGAGCGCAGCAGGGCGGCGTTGATCCAGCGCGCGCCCTCGATATGCCCGGCCGCGTAGACATCCTCGGGAGAGGCGTCCAGCAGCAGCAAGTCGCCCCGGGAGCGCTCGGCAAATTGCCGGGGAGTGAGAAGCATTTCGGAGACGGAGTTCATTGAGATTCTTCCTGAGGCGCCATTCGCCGAGCATTCTAATCAGGCGCTCAGGGGGGAGCCTGACAATTTATGTCCCTTATTGGGGTATCCTATTGGCGTTTGGCCAGCAGGCCAATGTGGGGATCCGAGCGGGGAGGTATGGCCTCGCAGGTTAAAAGTTGAAGGGGTAGATCAATGCGGTTGAGAGATATTTTTTTGCTGGGGTTGGGGTTGACGGCGACGCTGGGATGGTGCAGCGATGCGGTGCTCAAACCCCTGCTGGCCGAGGAGGGCGCCAACACTTCGGCGGGGCAGGCGTCGCAGCGCAAGGTCGAGCAGATCAACAGCGAGACCGACAAGGCCCTGCGCCAATATCGCGCAATCAGCAAGCGGGTCGACGGCCTCAAGGCGCACAACGCCAGGCTCACCAAGCAGATTCAGCTGCAGCAGCTTGAGATACAGGCGGTCGATGTCGAGATCAAGAACGTCGCCGTCATCCGCCGGCAGATCACCCCGCTGATGGACAAGATGATCAACGCCCTCGAACAATTCATCAACCTCGACCTGCCCTTCCACGAGGACGAGCGCGCCGGCCGCATTGAGTTCGTCCGCAACGCCCTGGCCAACCCGCAGGTCTCGGCCTCTGAGAAGCTCCGCCAAGTGCTTTCGGCCTACACCGTCGAGGCCGAGTACGGGCGCAAGATCGACACCTACCGCCAGAAAATCGAGATGCCCGACGGCGTCGAGCGCGAGGTCGACATCCTGCGCGTCGGTCGCGTCTCGCTGATGTACCTGACCACCGATGAGGGTGCGGCGGGCTACTACAACCGCGCCAGCAAGCGCTGGGAGGAACTCCCCGACTCGATGCGCAATGACATCCGCAAGGGTCTGCGCATCGCCAAAAAACAGGCCGCCGTGGATCTGATGATGATCCCGGTCGACGCTGCCAAGGAGGTGAAATAGTGACTCGCTCATTCCGCAAAGAATTTCTGCTGGTCGCAGCCTCGCTGCTGGCGGCGTCTGCGCTCGGCCTGGCGCAGGACGCAGCGCCTGCCCAGGACCAGCCCAAGACTCTGGACGAGCTGCTTGAGCTGGTCAGGCAGGGGCGCTTCCAGGAGTCCAAGGAGCTCCAGGATCGCGAGGCCCGCTTTGTGCGCGAGCGCTCGCAGCAGAACCGCCTGCTGAATCAGATCCGCGCCGAGGAGCGCCGCCTGGAGGCGCGCGCCGATCAGCTTGAGCGCCAGTTCGAGGTTCTGGCCCAGCAGCTGCGCGTCAAGGAGGATCGCCTGAAGGAGGTTCGCGGCGAGCTCAACGAGATGTTCGGCCACATGGAGAGCGCCTCGACCGAGGCCGCGACTTTCTTTGAAACCTCGGTGACGCGCGGCCAGTACGGCGTCGAGCGCGAGGAGTTTCTGACGTCGCTGGCCAAGAACATGGCCGACGGCCGGCGGCTGCCGAGCATCGAGGAGATCGAAAAGCTCGGCTTTGAGCTGCTGCGCGAGATCTCGGCCTCGGGCGAGGTGGCGCGCTATTCGGCCGATGTCACCGGCGATGACGGCGAGACCAGCCAGCGCAGCGTGGTTCGCATCGGCCTGTTCAACGTCATCGGCGACGACGGCTACCACTACCCGACCACCGACTCGGACGCCTACTCCTCGTATGCCCGCCAGCCCGGCGGCGGAGCGGCGGCCAGCTCCGAGCGCCTGTTCACCGCCACCGAGGGCCCCGTCGACTTCGTCGTCGATCCGACCGGCGCCTCGGGCGGCTCGCTGCTGGCGGCGCTGGTATCGGTGCCGACCATCGGGGATCGCATCGAGCAGGGCGGCGTGGTGGGTGCCATCATCATCGCCCTGGGCATCATCGGCATCCTGCTCGGGCTCTGGCGCCTGCTGGATCTGATGCTGGTCGGCTCGGCGATTTCGAAGCAGGTCAAGACCGCCGAACCCTCCGAGAAAAACCCGCTCGGGCGGATTCTGAAAATCCAGCAGGACAACCCCGATCTGGATCCCGAGGCGCTCGAACTCAAGCTGGCCGAGGGCATCCTCAAGGAGCGCCCCAAGATCGAGCGCTTCATCGGCTTCATCCGCATCATCGCCGCAGTCGCCCCGCTGCTCGGGCTGCTGGGGACGGTGACCGGCATGATCATCACCTTCCAGGCCATCGTGCTGTTCGGGACGGGCGACCCGAAAACCATGGCCGGCGGCATCTCGACGGCATTGATGACGACGGTGCTCGGCCTGTGCGCGGCCATTCCCTGCCTGCTGATGCACACCGTGGTCAACACCCGCTGCCGCTCGATTTTGGGCCTCCTTGAGGAGCAGAGCGCCGGCCTGATCGCCGAGCGCGTCGAGGCGACCGAGGCTCACTGATGCTGCTGATCTACGACATCTGGGACGGATTTCTGGGCTTCATGGCCCAGGGCGGCCAGGTGTTGTGGCTCATCTTCGGCCTGGCGGTCTTGATGTGGGCGATGCTGCTCGAGCGCTTCTCCTTTCTGCTGTTCTCGGTCTCCAAGGAGCGCGAGCGCATCATCGCCGAGTGGCAGGCGCGCCCCGACCACAGCTCAACCTACGCCCACTGGATCCGCGACGCCATCCTGTCGCGCTCGCAGGCGATGATCCAGCGCAACATCCCGATGATCAAAACCTGCGTCGCCCTGTGCCCGCTGTTCGGCCTGCTCGGCACCGTCACCGGCATGGTCGAGGTCTTCACCGTCATGGCCATCTCCGGCGGCGGCAATGCCCGCGGCATGGCCGGCGGCGTCTCGCGCGCCACGATGCCGACCATGGCCGGCATGGTGGCGGCGCTGTCCGGCCTGTTTGTCACGACTTGGCTGGAGCGGCTGGCCACCCGGCAGCAGCGCCAGCTGGAGGAACAGCTGGACATCCACACCCCATCAGGAGCAGCCCATGCCTAGAAGAAAATCAGCGATCAGCGCAGCGGTTGAGGAGGAGAGCCAGGTCGACCTGACCCCCATGCTGGACGTCGTGTTCATCATGCTGATCTTCTTCATCGTCACCGCCAACTTCATCCGCGACCCCGGCATCGAGGTCTCGCGGCCCGAGGCCAACACCGCGACCACGCAGACCACCAGCATCCTGGTCGCCATCGGCAAGAACGGCGACATCTGGATGGACGGGCGGCGCATCGACGTGCGCCAGGTCAAGGCCAACATCGTGCGGCTGCGGGCCGACAACCCCAAGGGCGGCATCGTGATCCGCGCCGACATTGACGCCACCGCCGAGCGCATCGTCGCCGTCGCCGACGCCGCCAGGGAGGCCGGCGTCTACGACATCTCGATCGGGACGGAGCAGTAGCGTGCCGGTCTTCCTGCGCCGCGGACTGCCCAGCCTGATCTTCGCCGTCATCGTCGCCTTTGCGCTCTTCCTGCTGATGCAGTTCCTGATCGCCCTCAACAGCAAGGGGCTGGAGGAGGCCGAGAGCTTTCGCATTGCCGACGTCATCATGCCCGAGGTCAAGCCCGAGCTGATCGACACCAGCGAGACCCCCGACCGGCCCGACACCCCCGACACGCCGCCGCCGCCGATACAGATGGACTTCTCGCCGCCCGACGCCAGTCTCGGCAGCATTGAGTTCAAGCCCCAGGCCAAGATCGAGGCCAAGAGCGGGCTGGTGCGGGACGGTGAGTATCTGCCACTGTTCAGGGTTAATCCTCAATACCCCAGACGTGCTCAGGAGCGCGGCATTACGGGTTATGCAGTCGCCTGCTTCACTGTGACGCCCGCTGGAACGGTGGTTGATCCGTGGATCAAAGATTCTGAGCCTAAATCCAGCATATTTCACTCCGCCTCCATGCGTGCAGTGGTCAAGTGGAAATACAAGCCCAAGGTGGTTAATGGCGAACCGGTAGCCACGCCAACCTGCACTCAGTTGACTTACCAGTTGGAAGGGGAGGGGTGACGATGTTGGAAACAGGGCGGATAACTGAGCGGCAAGGCATCATTGCTGGTGCGGTATTAATTCTGATCATGCTGTGCGCCGCAACGGCTCATGCCCAGATCCCAGCCAGTTATCCCTGGGAGGAAAAGGGACTTAAAAAAGCACAGGCGCTGTCCACATCCAGCGGACGCACCATTACTGAAGTTGACTCCTTGGTCAACCCCGAGGAAGAGGGCGCGGTTCGCGATCTTGCCGGAGCCAAGAAATTGCTTGACAGGATGCGCAAAAGCACCCGCACATCCAGCTACGACAAGGCTGTAATGTGGAACTACTACGCCTTCATCTACATGGAAAAGAACGAGCACGACAATGCTATTCGCGCTTACCAGTCGATGCTGATGGAGCCTGACATCACTGAGGGGCTGGCGCTGATGGGAATGTTCATCTCAGCTCAGCTGTACATGTCCCAAGAGGATTTCTCTAATGGCTTGGCCATGCTGCGGCGCTGGTTCAAGTACAAGGAAGACCCCGATGCCAGCGCTTATGCGCTGCGTGCCCAGGCTTATTACCAGCTGGAAAATTACGACAGGGCGCTTAAGGACATGCTCAAGGCCATCAGCATGCAGGAGCAGGGCGAGGCCGGTCGGGCGCGCGAGAATTGGTATCAGATCGCTCTGGCGATTTACCAGAAGCGAGATGACAATCCGGGGATGGTCGGCATTCTGGTCAAGCTGATTCAGTACTACCCCAAGAAAATCTACTGGAAGCAGCTCTCCTTCATCTACGGCGAACAGAAGCGCATCAAGGACCGGCTCTCGGCCTATCAGATGGCCTACCGGCAGGGCATGTTTGACGAGCCGACCGAGTTCTTCACGCTGGCGCAGTTGCTGATGCAGGCCGACCGCCCCTACCGCGCCGCTCGGGTGCTGGAGGATGCCGTCAAGAGAGCCCAGGTTCCGATCGAGTACAAGTACATCCGCGCCGAGGCCGACTACTGGCGCGCCTCCCACGAGCACGACAAGGCCATCAAGCTCCTGGAGCAGGCCTCCGAGCTGAGCGAAAAGGGCGACGACTACACCCTGCTCGGCAACCTCTACTACCTGGATGAAAAGCCCAAGAAGGCTGAGGAGATGCTCGAAAAGGGGCTGGCCAAGGGCAATGTCAAGAACGAGGCGCTGGTCTACATGACGCTGTGCCAGGTGCGTGAGATTCTCGGCAAATTCACCGGCGCCCTGAGCGCGCTGGACAAGGCCGACAAGGTGCTGGCCACCGAGCGCAGCGGTCTGCAGCGGGAGCTGCGCAAGGACGAGAAAGACCTGCCCGCCGAGCGCCGCAAGTCGCTTGAAAAGCGCCTCGCTGAAGTGCGCAAGCGCATCAAGGATGCCGAGGCGCTGCGCCAGTACATTGCTGGCGAGCAGAAGCGCCTCGCCTCTATACGTCAGCTCAATCAGGATCTGAGTCGGCGCATCAGCGAACTGCGCACACGCCTGGCAGCCGAAGCTGGCTCTTGAGCCTAGATCAGTGAGCGCACAGGGCGACGGGAACGTCCTGTACGCGCAGTCCGGCGGGGTCAGCGCCGTCATCAACGCCACCGCAGCCGGGCTGATCGACGCAGTTTTGGCAGACGGCCCGGAGCGCAAAATCTTCGCCGCCCGCAACGGCATCCTCGGCGCCTTGCAGGAGGAGCTCATCGACATCGCCGCCGAAGACCCCGCCGAGCTGGCGCTGCTGCACCAGACCCCGGGCGGCGCCTTCGGCTCGTGCCGCTTCAAGCTGCCCGATGCCGACCAGGACGAGCGACCCTACCGGCGGCTGCGGGAAGTCTTTCGCGCCCACGGCATCGGCCACTTCTTCTACAACGGCGGCAACGACTCGCAGGACACCACCAACAAGATCGACGCCTGGTTTCGCGCGCAGGGACACCCGCTGAACTGCATCGGCCTGCCCAAGACCGTAGACAACGACCTGGCCGGCACCGACAACTGCCCGGGCTTTGGCTCGGTCGCCAAGTACATCGCCGTCTCGGTGCGGGAGTGCGCCCTCGACGTCGCCTCGATGTGCGCGACCTCGACCAAGGTCTTCATCCTTGAGGTCATGGGGCGCCACGCCGGCTGGATCACGGCGGCCGGGGCGCTGGCCCGCAGCGCGCCCGAGGACGCCCCGCACCTGCTGCTCTTCCCCGAGGTCGCCTTTGACCCCGGGGACTTCATCGCGCGCGTCCGCAGCCAGGTCGAGCGCAGCGGCTACTGCGTCGTGGTCGCCTCCGAGGGCATCCGCACCGCCGAGGGGGAATTTCTCGCCGCCGCCGGCGGCGCCGGCGACGCCTTCGGCCACGCCCAGCTCGGCGGCGTGGCGCCGCACCTGGCGCACCAGGTTCAGGAGGCGGGCCTGAAGACCCACTGGGCCACCGCCGACTACCTGCAGAGGGCCGCCCGCCACATCGCCTCGGGCTGCGATGTCGAGCAGGCCTGCGCATTGGGGCGCAGCGGCTGGCAGCTGGCGCGCACCGGCGCCAGCGGGGTCATGCTGGGGATTCGCAGGCTCTCGGATGCACCGTATCGCTGGGAAGTCGAACCCGTCGAGCTGGGCTCGGTCGCCAACCTTGAAAAGTGCCTCCCCGAAAACTTTCGCTCAGCCGACGGCTACGACGTCACGCCGGAGTGCCTGGCCTACCTGCGCCCGCTGGTGCTGGGCGAGGCCGCACCGTCTTACAACCCCGAAACCGGGCTGCCGAATTACGCCCGCCTGAAGTGCCGGCTCGCTGAGAAAAAACTGCCCGACTATCAGCCCTGAACAGCGGGGCATTCCCCCCGCAGGGGGCAAAAAGACTGACTGCTTGGCGGCTGGCTTGTTCTGGCAGTGCGGGTCTGTCGTTGTCGAGGCACTCCGGCATTGAAAATGTGGTGATGGGACAAACCGTGCGTGTGGCAGCGGCGGAAAAAACCGGCGGGGCGACTGACTACAGCGGCGGGCATAACCAGCGTATTGACAGGCATCCGGCATCGCAGGCGGCCTGACCTTGGAGTCGCTTCCCAGCCGCTGCCCGCCGTAGGCATCATCCCTCACCGCTGGCGGACTTTTAGGTATGATCTTGACGATAGTCCGCCGGTCGGGAATCGAACCCGAAACCGTTACCTGCGAAAGTACTGCTCTATTCATTTGAGCTACCGGCGGCTATCAATTACTTTCGACACTGAAGGCAAGGCCGCAACGGTTTTACACGGATCCGGCCAATGTCGTTTGCATTGAAGCTTTGCGGCGAAAAATAAAGAGACTGAAAATGGCTGACATGATTCTTTGCTGGATCACCTGCGCTGGCTGCGCGGGATCACATCCAGACGTTTTGGACGACCGTTTTTCCCGGCGACCGCAGTTGAAGACGCACCCCCGCCGCCCGTCTCGACAGAGAGTCCGGTTGGACGGTGCTGCATCGCCTTGATTTCCCGGACGGGATCCCCCTACTTTCGAATCACCTCCCGGAGGCGGGACGCTACCTGCCCTTCCACTCCGGCGGGCGCTTCTCGGCAAAGGCCCTCGGCCCCTCGATGAAGTCCTCGCTCTCGTAGAGCGCCTTGACCGCCGGATAGCGCGCGCTGATCGCCTTTTCGAGATCGGGCTCGCTGAGCCCCTGGTAGGCGGCCTGCTTGGTGGCGCGCACCGACATCGGCGAGCACTCGAGGATCTGCCCGGCCCAGTCGAGGGCGGTCTGCAGCAGCTGATCCTGCGGGACGACCTGGTTGACGAAGCCCAGCTCCTGTCCCTCGTCGGCCATGACGTGGCGTCCGGTCAGCATCATGCCGAGGGCGCGTTTCATGCCGATCTGCCGGGGCAGGCGGTGCAGCCCCCCGGCGAGGGCGGCCAGCCCGACGCGGGGTTCGGGCAGGGCGAAGCGGGCGTTGTCGGAGGCGATGATCAGGTCGCAGGCCAGGGCGATCTCAAAGCCGCCGCCCATGGCCACGCCGTTGACGGCGGCGATCACCGGCTTGTCGAGGTCGTAACGGCTGGTCAGCCCGCCGAAGCCGGTCGCCGGCTGCCCGCTCATGTCGCCGCCCTCGGCCTGATGGCGCAGGTCGTTGCCGGCTGAGAATGCCCGGTCGCCGGCGCCGGTGATGATGGCGACCCAGAGCTCCTCGCTGGCGGCGAATTCGTCAAACGCCTCGGCCAGCTCGCGGTTGGCCGGCGGGTGCAGCGCATTCATGCGCTCGGGTCGGTTGATGGTGACGATGCGAATGCGCTCCCGGTCTTCAACGGTGCAGAATTCCATGGGGTTTCCCTCCTTTCAGCCCGGGGCAGTTTAGCCGACAGACCCCGCCCGGCGGATCATCAGTAGCGATAGCCGTCCGGGTGGAACGGTCCCTCCGGATCGACGTCGATGTAGGCGGCCTGCTCGGCGGTGAGGCGGCTGACCGTCCCGCCGAAGCCGGCGACCATGAGCGCGGCGACTTCCTCGTCCAGCTTGCGCGGCAGAATCTCGACCCCGAGCATGCCGCGCTTGACCTCATCGTCGTTGACCTCGGCGAAGCGCGCCCGGTAGAGATGAATCTGCGCCAGGACCTGGTTGGCGAACGAGCCGTCCATGATGCGCGAGGGGTGCCCCATGGCATTGCCGAGGTTGACCAGGCGGCCCTCGGACAGCAGGATCAGATAGTCGTCGCTGTCGGGCGCCGGCGTCTCCCCGGCGGGGGTGTCGCGATGCACCTTGTGCACCTGATCCTTGACCGCGCGCCAGGCCCAGCGCTCGCGCATGTGGTCGGTGTCTATCTCATTGTCGAAGTGGCCGATGTTGCAGACCACCGCCCCGGGCTTGAGCGCCGCCAGGATGTGCCGGTCGCAGACCCGCACGTTGCCGGTGCAGGTCACCAGCACGTCGATGCGCCCGAGCAGGTCGGCGTCGATGTGCTCTGCCTCGCCGCTGCGCCCGCCCCGATAGGGGGCGACGACCTCGTAGCCGTCGAGGCAGGCCTGCATGGCGCAGATCGGGTCGATCTCGACGATGCGGACGATCATGCCCTCCTGCCGCAGGCTCTGCGCCGAGCCCTTGCCGACGTCGCCGTAGCCGAACACCAGCGCCTGGCGGCCGGCGAGCAGCATGTCGGTGCCGCGCTTGATGGCGTCGTTGAGGCTGTGGCGGCAGCCGTAGCGGTTGTCGTTCTTCGACTTGGTGATGGAGTCGTTGACGTTGACGGCCGGGACTTTCAGCGCCCCGCTGCGGTGCATCTCGATCAGCCGCTGCACACCGGTGGTGGTCTCCTCGGAGATGCCGTGGACGCCCTCGAGCAGCTCGGGATACTGCTCGTGCAGCACCTTCGTCAGGTCGCCGCCGTCGTCGACGACGAGGTTGAGCGGCCAGGGCGAGCCGTCCTTCCGCAGGGTCTGGTCGATGCACCACCAGTACTCCTCCTCGCTCTCGCCCTTCCAGGCGTAGACCGCAATGCCGGCCTCGGCCATGGCCGCCGCCGCGTGGTCCTGGGTCGAGAACACATTGCAGGACGACCAGCGCACCTCGGCCCCGAGCGCGGTCAGGGTCTCGATCAGCACGGCGGTCTGCACCGTCATGTGCAGGCAGCCGACGATGCGCGCCCCGCTGAGCGGCTGCTCGCCCCGGTATTTCTCGCGCAGCGCCATCAGCGCCGGCATCTCGCGCTCGGCGAGGCGGATCTCCTCGCGTCCCCACTCGGCCAGGGAGAGATCGGCGATGCGGTAGTCGTTCACGGTGCGCGCTATCCCCTGAGCCGGTCGACCAGGTCGAGCCGCTCCCAGGGGAACAGCCCGGTCTCGCCGGCGTCGCGGCCGAAGTGCCCGTAGGCGGCGGTCGGGGAGTAGATCGGCGCACAGAGGCCGAGGCGCTCGATCAGCCCGCCCGGGGTCCAGTCGAACAGATCGGAGCGCTTCAGCAGGCGCTCCAGCTCGGCATCGTCGCCGGTGCCGAAGGTGTTGACGCTGAGCGAGATCACATCGGGGTGGCCGATGGCATAGGCGACCTGAATCTCGCAGCTGGAGGCCAGAGCCGCCGCGACCAGGTTCTTGGCGACGTAGCGGCAGTAGTAGGCCGCCGAGCGGTCGACCTTGCTGGGGTCCTTGCCCGAGAAGGCGCCGCCGCCGTGGTGCGCCATGCCGCCGTAGGTGTCGACGATGATCTTGCGGCCGGTCAGCCCGCAGTCGCCCTTGGGGCCGCCGACGTGGAAGGTCCCGGCCGGGTTGATGAAGACGTTCTCATCCCGCAGGTCGGCGATCAGCGCATCGGGCAGGACGGCGTTGATGATCTGCTCGCGCACGAACCCGCGCAGCTCGTCCAGGCCGATCGACTCATCGTGCTGGGTCGACAGCACGACGTGGGTGATCTCGGCGGGGGCGCCGTCGGCGCCGTACTCGACCGTCACCTGCGACTTGGCGTCGGGCCGGAGGAAGTCGGCCGCACCGCTCCTGCGCCGCTCGGCCGCACGCCGCATCAGCTCGTGGGCGTAGTGGATCGGCGCCGGCATGTAGGAGGGGGTCTCGGTGCAGGCATAGCCGAACATCAGGCCCTGGTCGCCGGCGCCGATGCTCTCCGATTCGCTCTTGTCGACGCCGGAGTGGATCTCGTCCGACTGGCCGCCCAGGAGATAGTCGATCGCGCAGGTGTCGGCGTCGAGCCCGGTCTCGGCGTCGTCGTAGCCGATGCTGCGGACAACTTCGCGCGCCAGATCCTTGATCTCCTGTTCGGTCGGCGGGTTGTCAATGCCCTGGTAGCACTCGCCGCCGAGGATCAGGCGGTTGTCCTTGGCCATGACCTCGCAGGCGACGCGGGCTTTTTCGGGATCCCTGCGCAGGTATTCATCGAGAATCGCATCGCTGATCTGATCGCAGAGCTTGTCGGGATGCCCTTCCGAGACCGATTCCGATGTAAACGAGCGGTAGCGCATCAGCGCATTCCCGGTCGGGCGGGCGCGCATTATAGAAAGCCCAAATTTTGCGATGATCCGGCCGGCCGCCCCCGGGCGGCGACTGCTACGATACCGCCCGCCGCAGCCTTCGGATCACCTCGTGGCAGAGACGCTGATGGGCGCCCCGGGCACAGTCGAGGCCGGCTGCATCGAGGGCTATTACGGGCGCAGCCTGGGCTGGGCCGAGCGCCGCCGGCTGATCGACATCCTGGCGGAGCTCGGAGCGGGGCACTACCTGCTGGCCCCCAAACAGGAGAGGTTGCTGCGAACCCGATGGCGCGATCCCCTGCCGTCCGACTGGAGCGCCGCCTACGCTGCGACCGCCGCCCAGCGGCAGAGCGTTCGGCTGGTGCCGGGTCTCTCCCCGGGGCTCGACATCGACTACGACGACGATGCCGACATGCAGTGCGTCTGCGAAAAGCTCTCCGAGTGCGTCGGGCTCGGCAGCCCCGAGGTTGCGCTGCTGCTCGACGACATCGCCTTCGTGCTGCCCGCCGCAAGCCGCTTCGCCTCGCTGGCCGAGGCGCAGATCCACCTGATCCGAAAAGCGCTCGACCGGCTCTCTGGCCTGGCCGGCTTTGAGCGGCTCTGGGTCTGTCCGACCGTCTACGCCGACACCCTCGTCCCCCTCGGCGAGCCCGGCTATCTCGAGCGGTTTCTCAAGGATCTGCCCGAGCCCGTGGCGCTGATGTGGAGCGGTCGCTCGGTGGTCGCCGAGGATTTCAAAACGCTGGGGGCGATCGAGGGCTGCGGCCGGCCGGTCCTCCTCTGGGACAACTACTACGCCAACGACTACTGCCCGCAGCGGCTGTTCCTGGGGCCGCTGCGGGGGCGCACCCCGCTGCCCGGGTCGGTCTCGGGGCACCTGCTCAACCTCACCGGCCTGCCGCTGACCGACGCCTTTCTGCTCGGCGCCTTTGCCGCCGACCCCGACGCCGCGCGCACCGAGGCGCTGGAGCGCGCCGGGGTGGATGAGGGCATCTTCGCCAAGCTGCTGCCGTTTTTCGACGGCCCCTTCAGCCGGCCCGAGCCGCCGGACGACTGGCAGGCCGTGGCCGATGTCGCGCTCACCCTGGCGCTGGAGGGCGACTCGCCCCTGGTGCGCGAGTGGTATCCGCAGTTGCTGATGCTGCCGCGCGACCTCAAGCTCGCCGCTGGCGAGGTCGACGACGAGTGGATCCGGCGCTACTACTCGGCGCTGACCGCCCGCCTCCTCAGCCGCATCGACTGAAGCGGGGCGTTCAGCTCAAACCGCCGGGTTCAGGCCGCCGCAGCCTGGGCGCTGATCGAATCGCACAGGCGCGCGTTGATGAGGTCTTCGGACTCGCGCACGATGCGGCTGACGAGTTCGGCCACGGTCGGGACGTCGTTGATCAGACCCAGCACCTGGCCGGCCGACCAGATGCCCTCGTCGGGCTCGCCCAGCTCGAAGACCTTGCGCCCGCGGGCGCCGGCGACCAGGTGGGAGAGGTCGTCAATCGAAGTCTCGCCGCCCTTCTCGCGCTCGATTGACACGACCTCGTCGCTGACCTCGTTCTTGGCGACGCGGGCGGTGTTGCGCAGCGTCCGGAAGATCAGGTTGGTGTCGCGCTCGGTCATGCGGCAGGCCTGCTCCTTGATTTTTTCGTGGATGCCGGATTCCTGCGTGATCATGAAGCGCGTGCCCATGTTGATGCCGTCGGCGCCCAGCGCCAGCGCCGCCACCAGCCCGCGGGCGTCGGCGAAGCCGCCCGAGGCGACCATTGGGATGGTGACGCGCTGTGCCGCCGCCGGGATCAGGATCAGCCCGGGGATGTCGTCCTCGCCCGGGTGCCCGGCGCACTCGAAGCCGTCGATTGAGATGCCGTCGACCCCCAGGCTCTCGGCCTTGACCGCATGGCGCACGGCGGTGCATTTGTGCAGGATCTTGACCCCGGCGTCCTTGAAGTGGGGGATGTGCTCGCCCGGGTTGTAGCCGGCGGTCTCGACGATCTTGATCCCCTCGGAGATGATGGCGTCCCGGTACTCGGCGTAGGGCGGCGGGTTCAGCGACGGCAGGATCGTCAGGTTGACCCCGAAGGGCTTGTCGGTCAGGTCCCGACAGCGCTGGATCTCCCTGCAGAGCTCCTCCGGCGTCGGCTGGGTCAGCGCCGTGATGAAGCCCAGCGCCCCGGAATTGGCGACGGCGGCCACCAGCGGCGCCCTTCCGACCCACTGCATGCCGCCCTGAACGATCGGATGCTCGACGCCAAAAACCTGAGTGAACTTAGTTGTAATCATGATGCAACCCCCCTGAGCGAAGCGGCCAAGTATATAGACGGGTGGCGGAGGGTTTGGGGGGTGCTCATGGGCAGTCCGCCGAGGCGGTTCTCTGCCACTACAATCCCGGCGATAGCCCCCGTGGCCGGATTCAAACCCGCGACCTTCGCCTTCTTGCAGCGTGCTCTCTCCGACTGAGCTGCGGGGGCTATCAAATTTGCCGCTGCACATCTATATAATCCGTCCGGTCGCTCAGGGGCGGCCCATCAAAAGCAGGGAGGACGCTGGGATGAAAGAAATCAAAAGAGAACTTGAATACTCATTCATAGACGCAGATGCCAATCGGCAGACTCAGCTGAGAGAGGATTGCCAGCAGTCCCGACCCAGAAT
>MEIF01000037.1 GCA_001750645.1 Gammaproteobacteria bacterium AqS3 | reverse complement strand
AAGGTTATAAAAGTGTTTCATCGGATGCTCCTTTGCAATTTGGGATGCTCCGCCTTCGCCATCGAAGAAAGAAACCGTTGTTGTAATCATTACCCTGCCGATGCGTCGATCAACAGGGACTTTCTGAAAGCTCAGACAGTATTCAACAGGCGGGGATTATAGCCCTAACTGACTGCCCCATACCCGCCGGATGCTGCAATCCTTCCGACCATACAGCTGCACCGCACCGTGAGCTGCAAAGGACAAAAAGCCTCTGGGGTATGATTTAGGCATCCAAGGCAGATGCGGCAGGAGAGAGCAAATGCGACCCAAATCAGGACTGCCCAAACGCAAACCCATCAAGTCCTCCCCCGTTTTTGAGTTTGGTCTCAAAGATCACCCCGACGCTGATTTTTCCGTCGTCAGAGAACAGCCATCCCTCTCCGTCGCCAGCTTTTTCTGCGGCTGCGGCGGACTGGACCTGGGCTTTTTGGGAGGGTTCAGCCATCTCAATCAGCACTACCCGCCCCTGCCCTTCACAATTGAACACGCAATAGACAATGACGAAAAAGCGATACAGACATACCGCCTGAATCTGCAGGCAGATGCGCAGTGCCGAGATCTGACCCAAGTGGATAAAAATAATTTAAAGACGTGCGATGTCCTGACCGGAGGCTTTCCCTGCCAGGATTTTTCCTCCAGCGGATACAAGACCGGCCTAGGGAGCGAGAGAAGCAACCTGTATCGGCAAATGGTCGACTACCTCACAGCGAAAAAACCAAAAGTTTTTGTTGCGGAAAATGTCAAGCATCTGGCAAGAATGCAGAACGGTGCAGTCCTGAAAAAAATAGTGGGGGATTTTGCCGGCTGCGGTTATTCGGTGAAAGCCTGGACCATCTTCTGCCCCGACTACGGACTGCCCCAGAGCAGAACCAGACTGTTTATTGTCGGCGTCCGAAATGACATCGACGGTTTTCCTGTTTACCCGCCGCCGAGCCACGTCATGTTTCCGGTATCAATCGACCAGGCCATTGACGACCTGAAGCCGATCAAGGATGAACAGGTCGCCAACCAGAGTCAATATTTTGTCGCCACACGAGCGACCTCAGGCGGGGGACAGGGCGACCACACCAACCGCCGGGGCAAAGTCGCCTACGCCATCAGGGCCAACGCAAAAGCCCGCATCCAGTTTCACTACGAACTCGACAGACGGCTGACCGTGCGGGAATGTGCCAGGCTGCGGGGCTTCCCCGATGAATTCATATTCCCATTCAGCGCCGGCGCCAACATGATGCAGATCGGCAACGCCGTCCCGCCAATCATCGGACATGCACTTGCGGGGGCTGTTGGCGGGTTTTTGCTGGAGGCGGGTCGTGGAAAACATCGACCGCAAGCAGAGGGCCGGGAGACCGTGATCGATTCGAGATATATCGATGAGTGCTGCACCTGAAAAGCTCAAGGCGTTCAAGCTGCGATATGAAGCGGGCGAACCTGTAAAAGATCTGGCTGTCGCCTTCGACATCCCCATCGGATCGATTGACAACTGGGTCCGCAAATCTGGAGCGAAGAAGAGATCGACGCGACCCAACCGGCGGCGCGGGCATATTGACCAAGCGAAGCGTGACGAGATCATCCGGCTCTACACAACAGAGAGGTTTGCATACGGGCCGACCGCAAAGCGCGCCCATGTCAGCGTCAGCACCGTTCGGGAAGTGCTGCGCGAGGCAGGGGTTCAGACAAGGGGGCCGAAAGGCGGGCGAAAGACCGCAAAACTGTCCGCAGACCAGCGCGTTGAGATTGCGACCCGATACGATGCGGGGGAAGGCAGTCCGGCTTTGGCACGGGAATTTGGGATTACGCCGCGGACGGTACTGATCACCTGCCGGTTATTTGGGGTTGAGATTCGCACCCGGAGCGGCAACCGGCGGCGCCTTGAAGATTCAGAGAGATCCGAGATCTGCGAATTTTACGAGCGCGACAGGCTGACCCCCCGTCAGATTTCTGAGACGTACAACATTCCGGAATATTCTGTCCGCTCAATCCTCCGGAAGCAGGGCATTCGGCTGCGTGGGGCAGACCAATGGCTCCCGCTGCAGCTGTTGACGATCTACCGCTTTACCTGGCCCGATGGCCGCTTCTACATCGGCATTCGCGGACCGAATGCGAAGAATCGGGAGCAGACAGGCTGGAACGATTTCGTCAAGGACTGCCGGGCGGTATATCCCGATATCGAGCCCGAGGATATCGCTGTCGGTGTTCCTGCCTATATCGGCATCGGCATCAAGGCACGGCTGATCGAACCCGTCTATCGCTCCGCCGACTGCCTCAACAGACGCAGCGGGGAGACCCACACCTTGCTGACCCCAGATGAATTTAACCGGATGCAACAGCGACATCGGGACTGGGAATGCTCGCTCAATGAGGAACAGCGGGCGGTGCTCCAGGCATCACGGAAGCGGCGGGCACTGCGGGCGAAGTAGCCTGGGGCTTCCCCGATGAATTCATATTCCCATTCAGCGCCGGGGCCGACATGATGCAGATGGGCAACGCCGTCCCGCCGATCGTCGGACATGCACTTGCGGGGGCTGTTGGCGGGTTTTTGGTGGGGGTTGAGACACATCGACCGCAAGCAGAGGTTCAAGAAGTTCGGCAGAATGAAATGTCTTTGACAGGAATGCCGGGGACTGTCTCGGAGTTTTCAATCCGAAACAACTGTGTCGTATAACCCGATATTTGTGCCCTCATGTTTAGAAATGCCCGTGTAGCTCAGACTGGCGTCTTCATAACGCTTAAATTTATAAACTGCATCGTTCATGAGCGCGCTGTTAAAAACTCCGAGGTCTACCAGAAGTTTAAAGTCTCCCAAGGTTAACCCGGTAACTTTTTCGAACAAATCAGGCTCCAATCGCTCAATTATTTCCTTTAATGTCTGTTCACGATAATCCGTCAGATACATAAACACCGGGACTCTAGTGGCAAACTTGATCAGTTTTTCCTGGATTGTCCGCCTCAATTTTTTAAGTTCTCTTTCTTCTTTAGACAGCTGTGTCCTTTCTTCTTCTGTCAAATCCCTATTGTTGGCATCTTTTTTCATACTCTTTACCGAATCCGATTGATTAATAATCGTTTCGATATCTCGATTAAGATTGCGGAAGCCCTCAATCTTCATTAATGCTTGCAAGGCATCAGGGTTATCCATAATTTGCCGCAGCGTGAAATTATCAACATTAACCAAAAGCGCACTTTCCCAGCGGCGAGCCAGAAGTGTCGCTGTCGTCCCGCTCATTGCCATATCCAGCACGCCTGAAGCATCTATCTGCTTCATAGAGCTTCCGTCATAAGCGAGAACAGGCAGAAATTCGATGAATTCTGCGACCTTTTCTTCAGGGTTGTCTTCGCTGACATTTAACCGGCAGCTATAGTCTGCAATCTGGCGCAAGGCTCTATTAGGAGCAAAGTCAAAAACGTAGCACTCCCGCTTGATGATCTCTTTCTCATTAGGCGATTGGCCATCGGGATTCTCAATTTCCCAGGCAGTTTGAACGCGAAATGCCGCTTGAAAATAAGTCTCGGGGCTGATAATGTTTCTCAGCATAAAAATACCAGTCCAAGGTTTGACTGAAACCCCTGTTGTTAGTTTGCCGCAGGACAAAGTAATCGTCTTGCTTTCAAGCGGGTTTCCCAGCGCCTTTTTCACAGGAGATAGGGCTTTCACACCCAAACCCGCCTCAGCCCCGGCAGCAACAATAACTTGATAATCACGATAAAAGGTATTTTGACGCTGATTGATCAGATTTTTCATTGCATAACAGGATGCGACAGATGGCAAGAACCAAAATGTATGATTCAGGAGACTCAATAACGGAGCATGTGAAAAAGGCATGGGAGGCTTTTCAGTTGCCAGTTGCAAGTTATCTCCCGCTGTCTCAATCATGGATCCACGAATGAGATCAAGCCATTTTTGAACCTCGTCTTCATACTTGAATCTGGCATTCTGTTTTTCACCAGTTGCAGAGAAAAACTCATTCAAATCAAAATGATCAAATTCCCCCTCCATAGCGATCTGAGTGATAGCTTCGGGCAATTGATAAGTCATCATTACCATGCGCGGCAGGGATGCGTATGGATTGCCTTCCTTCCTCCAATCTTTCTTAGCGCGCTGCTCATCTGAATACGTCCAGTTGTAAATCTGCTCTTCAATAAACTCTCCCGATGTCAAAGCGCGAAAAGGGGTGCCTGACAGATAAAGATAGAAATCGGTTGTAATGGGCATGATCTCCTCATCAAAATAACTGATGCCCTCGCCTTTGGCCTGCCTCCGCTCTTTAGGATCCTCAGCCTCAAACAATTCCTGGGCACTCTCCCGCCATGCTCCATAGTGGTATTCATCGAAAACGACGCAATTCCAGTTGGTGGCATGCACCCACTCATTCTTAGACTTTATACCCCCTTGCTTGTTTCTCCCCATAAAATCTTGGAATGACCCAAAGCAAATGATCGGCTTGGATATATCAACTCCGGACTGGGCGGCATTCTTGGCAGTGACAAACTGCCAACCCGAAAAATCAGTATGCGTCATCAAATCCTCTTCCCAAGCACTCTGAACCGCCGGCTTAAAAGTCAGCACCAGAACTTTCTTCCAGTCCATTCTCTTTGCCAGTTGATAGGCTGCAAAAGTTTTTCCAAAACGCATTTTCGCATTCCATAAAAATCTTGGCGTGAGATCTTTTTCGAGAGCGATCTTCTCAAAATATGCGGCAGTTCTATCAACTGCTTCCTTTTGTTCAGGGCGCATTTTGAAATCTTGTGAGCGCCCATTACCTGTGTTAATCCCATTACGCACACGTAATACGGCGTTTTTGACCTGTCCAACTGTGCATTCGAACCACTCACCACCCGGATTGTTGATACCGTTTCCGCGCAAACAACGATGAACATCGCGGTCAGTAAAAGTAGTGCCATCATCTCGCATCGCACTTGCTTCCAACACAATTTTATAAGGCAGCTTGCCAGGACGCGCAGTCGGATATTGCTCTCTCACTCGCGATTTAACATCTCGAGTTGTGTAACCAATCTTTAAAAGCCCCTTGGAATCCGGATGCGTATCCGAATAAGCGTATATCTTGGGTTTGCTGGTCGTAACTTTTGGGAAATCGTGAGACATTGACTACTCCATTGCCCGAATTTTTGAATCAATAAAAGCAATATCATCATCGGATAGTTTGAAGAATTTGCCTAACTTTTGATCAGTCCAAATTTCATTCATTGGCAGGATGGGAACGAACGAGTAGGCTTGCCTAGTCAGATGATGTGAGTACATAAATTGAGAAACCAAAAACCGGAAAAATTTGGTTTTCATATATTTCTGTAAATTCAACGCCTCTTTCTTTTTTGCAAAAGAGCCCGCAACTAAGTAGGTTTCGTTGCAAATTGTTCCCGGAGGTAATATCTCGACTTTTGACAAGACTCTTCGTTTTCCGTCTTTGTCTGGGTTGCCCCCGTGATCATTTCCTACATAAGCTGTAATGACTTTCCATTTATCAATCATCTCAATTCCCGTTGCAACCTTGGCTGAAGGAAAAGGCCCCTCACCATCCTTCCAACGCAGGGTCAAATCACCCGAAGCTTTTGGCCTCTCTTGAGAATTTAGCCCAAAAGGTTGTCTAGATGATACTTGCTCATTCATTGTGGGCAGGTCAGGTTTTAAAACCTTGCGAATAATGTCTATCGCTTTGCCATGACGAATAAAGATATCAAACTCATTCAGAGAGCGTTTTGAAGCTATGGTTCTTCCGTTGAACACATTTTCAACTTCACAATCTCCATCTGAATCTTTTTCCCAAAGGAAATAACAGATACCCCCCGCTATATCTACTCCAGGAAAACATTCGGAGGCATTTTCAAAGTCTACTAATTTTCTGATTTGTCTGTCCGAGAGCATCTCAGCCCTAAATTCTGCCAGGCTACGCCCTCCGCCAAGCCACCTTGATGGGATGATCATTGCAATAAAGCGCGGGTTTAGTTTCTTAGACTGCTGGACAAATTTTTGATATATCGGCCGAGCACCAGGTCCCTTTATACCCCCCCCTCCACCATCACTCATATGATAGGGAGGATTTCCAATAATCACGTCAAATTTCATGGCCTTAATCCTCTCCGGCAGCTGACCATGAATGAACTGGTAAGCATGGGTTTCTAATGCTTGTTCACGGCTGTAATATTGCTCTGATGCACCGCAGTAAATGCATTTGCCGTCCCTCCAAGTATGTTTAACTGGGTTGAAAAAAATATTGCCAATCTGATCTTCAAACTCATCACAAATGGAAAATTTACCGTTGGCATGTTTAGAGCAATAAACAGAGCGACGAGCAAGCAAAGATGTCAGTTCGGTAATTCCCATTCCGAATAACTGCTGGGTCATAATATGATTGACACGCTCCTGCAAATCGGGGATTTCCTGTTCCAGCCCTTTGAGCAGGCGTTTGGCGATTTCGCGCAAGAAAATGCCCGACTTAGTTCCTGGATCAAGAAAGGTCGCAGTTTTATCCGACCACAGTTCATCTGGAAATAAATCAAGAACCTGATTGGCAATAGAAGGCGGGGTGAAGACTTCATCACTGCTCAAATTAGCGAGGCAACTCAATACATCAGGGTTATAGTTCAGATTATTCACGGTCACTCTCCAGCCGCCTGAGCTCTAGATAGTGAACCAAAGGAAACTCTTCTACTGGTTTCGGCACCAAAACCCCTTGACCCAAATGGGAGAACAGTTCAAGATTCTCCTGTGACTGTCGGTCAAGCAACCGCTTCATAGAATAATCACACCGTTTTATCTTTTCGCCATCCTCAGCTAACGACCATTCTGAAAAAACAATAGCCTCTTCCTTTTCGCCAACAGTTTGCAATGTCAAAGCATCGCCCCACAATATGTTGCGCTGGAGAATATGACGAATAGTCTCGCGAAATTCCTCTGTGGCTTCTTCCTTGAAGAGCAATGTGTACTGGGCATTAAAACATTCAAATAAGCGCAGCCGGCAGTCTTCCACATTGTCTTCAAGCAGCTCAACGCCATAGATGGCACCGACAGCGATAACGCAGTATCGTTCAAATTTCAGACGATCCTTTTTATAGCGCGCTTCAAGAATTGACAGCTTGCGGCGCAAGATTTCAATCAAGAAATTACCGTTACCGCACGCCGGTTCCAAAAACCGACTCTCAATGCGTTCAGTTTCTTGCTTGACGAGATCAAGCATGGCGTTGACTTCTCGCTCGGAAGTAAAAACCTCGCCATAGTCCGTTACCCTCTGTCTCGATTTCACGCTCATATTGTTCGTCAGCGGTAAGCCTTGTTATAGGCTCTTCGGATGAAAGGCTTGGCATCTTCGATGTCTTGTTCGGAATTGATGGTGACTCGAAAGTTTCCAATGCCCCAATGTCCTACACCGGTCATGTCTCGGATAAATTCCAGTTCCATTTCAGAGTGAGAAACATCTCGCCCCGGAACTAAAGCCATGCCAACATGGATTATCCCTTGTTTGGGCAGTAATTGAAGACTGACAAATTTGATCTTGCCCCGCATAAAAGTTTCAGTCATCTTCTGATGCCTGTGGGTAATATTACCGCCAAGCGACAGAATGTAATCCACCAGCTTCCTGTAAAGATGATCGATTGGCTTTGGCGGCGGAGGCGGCAGGGGTGGCCTAGGTCCGAGTGGCTCAGGCGGTGGTTCGTATACCCCATTACTAGGCGATTCATTCAGAAAATCCAGCCATAGCAGTTCGCTGCCATATCTCTTGCATTGGATCAGTTCAAAGTTTTTGATCTGGTTGGCCGCTTGGATGTCGTCCTTGCCAAAGCTCGATGCCACGCAAATAACACGGGGGTTTGACCAGACTATGCGCCCCCTAATATTTTCTTGTCGTGAGACTTCGTGTTCAAAAGCTCTCCGGTTCTCCTCAAGCCACTGTCTATGGGACAACCCTCTGCTGATGTTCTGTCTGCGTCCGAACACGATGATCGTTGGGTTGTTCTTGGCATCCAAGCCCAGCGTGTCAATAGGACCCTCCATGCCAGGATGCCTGTATTTGCTGGATATCAGGCGAATGCCCAGAAAGGTTTCAAGATTTTCCTCGAAGAGAGCTTGGATGTCTCTCTTGTGCTCCTCGGACTTTTCTGGAATCTCATGAACCAGGGTTGAAATTGTCAAAAACAGCTTGTTTTCACTCACGTTTATTCTCCCTTTGCGCCGGCTTTTGCTGCTGTATTTCTGCTGAATACATCAACGCCACCGGGCAGTTTACACCCTAGTGCTGGGGCGGGCTGATCCGACTTCAGTACCGCAGGTCTGGTGCAGACTGCGAGTCATGCACCTCGGCATGGATGGGGGCTTCAAGTTCCAGCATCAACTGAGCGGCTTGCCCGGGGTCTTGGGACTATGCTTTTCCCTGCCGCCGATGAGCTCTCATCCACCTCGACGGGGCCTGTGAACAGACCTCACTCACTCCCAAACATGACACGGATGCGATCCCCCAGATGCCACACGGCTTATCTGAGTGATGCCCGACTCCCAAGCCAGCGCCAGCGATGAGATCCCCTTGAGATGAACCGTGATCAGATAGACCGCCCACAGCCAGTTGCGCGGGCTGATGAATGCCTCCGGCAGTGCTCGCAGCGGCACGGCTGAGGCGGCCGATCATTAAGACTGCTCTCCGAGGCATCCGCATTCCCGCAGTGCGGGCAATACATCCCGCCACACCGGCACTGCTAGACCAGATAGGCCTTTGCAGCTACTCATTATTTTCGTTCTGTGCATTCAGAACTTCTGCCAGCCGATCATTGATAGCTTGTTTCAATTTCTCAAACTCTCTCTGAGGGTTGGCAAACCAATTAGTTGACCAGATACGGTGAAAGCGCCATCCCAGCCCTTCCAGAACTTGCTGGCGCAGCCTATCCCGCTCGCGAGCTGATTTGGAAGAATGATAGGAAGCACCGTCACATTCAACTCCCAACAAATAGCCGTGGGGGCAACTTGGATGTTTCACGCCGATATCAATGAAATAACCGCTAACACCAATTTGAGGCTCCGCCGTAAAGCCTGCATCCTCAAGGAGAGATATGACATGTTCTTCAAAAGGGCTGTCGGGTTCTTTGCCCGTAGCTTGCCCCACAGCTTCTCCTGGCGGCAATTTGCCAGTGGCGCTGTAGTGCAGCCAACCAGAGAGCATTAATCTGCCAGGGTTATCCGTGTTGATGTTATCGGGTCTAAGACTGGTGTATGTCACCATTTGATATTTTGCTCGCGAGAAAAGAACATTCAGCCTTCTTTTTCCATGAAGACCATTTATGGGGCCAAAACGCTGCGGAACTGGACCATTTGGTGTCGGCGGCCCATAAACAGTACCAATGAAGATGGCATCCCTCTCATCGCCCTGAACATTTTCTAAATTTTTAATAAAGAATTTTTCCAAGCCCTTATTTTCAGTCTCCCAATATCCGCAATATTCAGCCATCACATCATCAGTGGCACATTGATCATCAAACATCTCTTGCAGTAGATTGCGCTGCTTATCATTCATAACAACTATGCCAAGTGACCGGTTCTGATCAAGCGGCCCGTTCTGATGCTTATGCATAAAGTCAACGATACCTTCAAGCATCTTCTCAGCTTCGTCAATATTCTCTCCTGCAACATAGGTCGCATTCTCTACAAAGACCTGACTGACCCCCAAAGAACCATCCCCAATGGCCGGACTGGGAAAAACAATCAAAGAATCGTCATAGACCGTTCTGTTTGAATAAGCGATAAGGCTTGCATCTTTGGAACGATAATGCCAGCGCAAGCGTCTTTTAGGATGAAACGCCAAATTGGCTTTCTGAAGTATGGATTCTTCCGGAGTTTGCAGGTCCTCATCTTCACCTGCATCATCATTATTTGCAAGAAAAAACCTCGTGGGAGGCAGCTGATTTTGATCGCCGACAACAACCACCTGTTTGCCCCGCATGATGGCGCTCATAGCCATGTGAGGCTCCATTTGAGATGCCTCATCAATGATTACAAGATCAAAATATAAGTTTTCCTTGTCAATATATTCCGCCACATTTATCGGCGACATCATCCAGCAGGGCTTTAATTCCAGAAGAGCCTGCCCCGCCTTAGACATGATGTATCTTGGCGACCTATAACGTTTGTTAAGATTGGCTTGATGCCGAAGGAGTCCCATTTCAGTGTAGGTGCTGACACGGCCCGCGCCATTTCCTTCGGGAGGTCGACTGTTTTTCACAACCTCTGCGAGCAGCACTTTCCTATTGCGCCTTATGATCTCCTGATCAAGCTTAGAGAATTCTTCCCGCTTATTATTCAAAGTTTCCGACGTATAACTCATAAGTTCTTCTTGATGAGTCTCCGACAAGCTTCTTGCCAATAAATTAATCAGGATTAGATGAGCATTCATACCAATATCTTTAATGGGCAATTCTGAGCGAACAAGGCTTCCAAGAATATTATCAAGAACAGGATTCTTTCTGATTTTCTCGCGAACAGAATTTCTTCTTGATGCCAAATGCAAATACTGTTCTTCCTGTATGCATTTTTCAAGCAAGCTCTGAGCTTCTTTAATTGATTTGGCAGAAAATTCAAAAATATCTTCAAGACCAGTGGAGGCTTTAAGCTGTCTTATTGGGGAAACCAAAGACTGCAGGACTTCATTTAAGTTATTCAGGCTGGTTACCCGATCTTTCTGTTTCTTGAGATTCAAGACAGCCCGATCATAGTACTCTTGAAATTGAGCAAAAGCGCCACCTTCAAATCCGGCAAATTCCAACAGCTTATTACTCTGAGGTATTTTTAATGACAGCAATGGATTCTGCATGAGATAGGGCTGCAACTTCTCAATCCCAGAGTCATTCTTAATGGAAGCCAAAAGCTCAAGCAGTTCTATATTGGCTCTAAACCCTCCCATATCATGGCAGTCTTCCGGCAGGCGGTTTTTAATACTTTCCAGCCGCTCTAGATATTCCTGCAGACGGCTCATATACTCATTTGCCGTTTGTCTTTGGAAAGGCATGTTCTTATCTTTCCGATAGCATCTGTAGAAAAGCCTGGCTCCAAGATAATTCAAATCTAAGAAGGAGAACCATCTGACAGGTTCGGACAGTTTCAACCTGTATTGTTCTATCCTCTCCGTTTGAAACACCCATTTAAGGTTGCGGCGGCGGAGCAGCCTGCGCTCAAATTCCTTGGCTTCGGCGGCATCTTCAATCAAATCAGATAAGGAATCAAAATCTTCTAGTTGCTGCCAAATATCCTCAAATCTCAAAGTCAGATTCTTGCTCATCTCTTTGATCAATAATGCGGCTCGCTGAAATTCCATAATGTCGATATTTCGAAGCTCAGGCGAATGGCCATCAAAGAAGATTCGAAAATCATCCAAATATTGACGAGCTAATTCAAGCCTCTGGGATTCATCTTTGATTGCTACATCGATGCTTTTTCGCCTATTAACTGCTACCGAGCAAAACCTTTGAATGTTGTCTAGTTTGATATGAAGCGCATCATCGGCGGCCACATCCAGAATAATTTTCCATTCTTCCTTGATGCCGGGAATATCCTCAAGGATATTGAGCCCTGCCTTATGTTCTTGCTCGAACAGACCAAAAAGCATTTGGATCATTTTTTCAAGTGATGCTGATACATCTCTGCAATTCTCAATGATCTTATCCGCCTCAAAAGTAGATGGGGTGCCCAAGAATGCGTTCCAAACCGCATCCGCTTCCTCCAATTCGACAGAATCAGACTGAAAGCTCGAAATAAGCTCTCTAACATCTGGGCTATACGCACTGACAAAATCAGGTGAGGACTGTTCTCGAAGAGAACTCGGAAGAGTTTTTATTTGATCTTTATTTTTAATATATTCTGACATGACATCAAAAACCTTCATATTTCCAATAGGCATTTCTGTCTGAAGAAACCGAATGTATTCGGCCAAGTATTTTTTTCTGGCTCGCAGCTCTTGCTTTTGCTGTTCGAAACTTGCGGCATCTATATCCGGCGGATTAAATTCAAGCCTCTGCCTTATAGAGTGAACAAAGTCTTTACGACTGTCATCTGGATAGACTGGAAGAATGAGCTCCCCCAAATCGTGGGACTCCAAGCGATTCACAACGACCTCAATCGCAGCCTTTTTAGCCGCCACAAAAAGAACTTTCTTTCCATCATGCAGGGCATTGGCGATGGCGTTTACGATTGTCTGAGATTTACCTGTTCCTGGAGGGCCTTCAATGGCCAAGTGTTTCTCATTGGCTATATCAACCAATGCAGAAAATTGAGACGGGTCGCTATCCATGACCAATCTGGGGACCTTGCCTTCTATTTCTGGCCTATCGACTTCATACTCATCAGCGGTGCGATCAGGAACATCGCCTGCGTCAGTGCCATTGATTAGTTTATCTACAGCGTCAGTTACTTTTATGTTGTCGGGATTCAGATCCTCATAGAGCGCAATTTGTGCTGCCCTGAAATCCCCGAAACAGACATATCGCTTCACACTGCCATTGATCTTCCCAAAATCAATGCGTGACAAACTCTCCAGGTAGTTTTCAATGCTGCCGCCCTCTTCAAAATCAGGAAGAACCAATTCAAAGTCCTTTTTTAATTTTTCAAGTAAAGAGCGGTTTAATGTTGCATTGACCCCAGTACTTGTCACTGAAAATTGGGCGACTCCATTTGATCTTGTGAGACTGACCGGCAGCAGAATAAGAGGAGAATATAGGCGCCTGTCAGCATCTTGCCATTCCAGGAAGCCGAAAGCGCCTTGAACAATATTAATCCCCGTCTCATCAAGGAATGAGCGACCTCTCGTATAAATCCGATTAATGCGCGGCACTAGGTCTTCTTCGAGCAATAAAGTTTGAATCTGACCGACTGGGTTCTCATCATCACAATTCGGCAACTCATAAGCAGGGTTTATTCCATTATTTGCAGCGTGTTCAGCCAAAGCGTGCTCATTTTCTGGGTCATCTTGCCAAGGTGGAAGAGCGACAAAGTGCAGCTCTTCACCATTCACCAAGGTGTAAAAAAGCATGTTGAGCGGTGTATTGACAACTCTGACCAAAGGAGCAGTGGATCTAGATAGCGGCGTATTGATAAGGCGGTTTCGACGTGTGAGATCAAGAAGTCTGACTCTCATAATCTCGAATATGCCTTGTATGTATTCAAGGGAGTCCCCGAAGCCTAGCAGGACGGGCTTGCCGATGATCACAATGTCGGGGTGCTCGCCGGACAACTCCAGCTCGGCGGTGTAGTTGTCCTGGCCTTCCGTCTGCACTGCTGTGATCGTCACCGTCTGCCAAGTCCGGCTGTTGGTGTATGTGAAGTCGAGTGCGGCGGTGCTAATGGAGAACTTGTCCGCATGCTCCCCCGTCAGCACCAGATTGACCTGCACCATGCCGTTGAATGGTGCGTCAGCCGCCAGCCTGATCTGTATGTCCTGAGACCCGCCCTCCCAGAATTGCAGCGAGATCACATCCGTCTCGATCAAGATGTCTAGGTTCTCGGGGATGTCTGGCTCAAGCATGGATTACTCGCTGTTTTTATTCAAGATGGGAAGCTCCATAAGGCTGAACCAATCAAAATCGATAGGCCTTGTCATAAGCTTTTTGAATCAAGGGCTTGGCCCGTTCGATGTCGACATCGGAGCTGATGATCACCTGCAAATCGCCGCCGCCCCAGTGATTTTTGTCAGTCATATCTACAGTAAAGCCCTCTTCCAATCTGCTAACGTCTTGTTTCGGGTCCAAATACAACCAGACATAAATCTGATTTCGTTTATTTATTAATTGGAGGCTGGCAAACCCTTTCCTTTCCCGTGCAAAAGTTTCGTAATTAAGTCGACGAGCTTGTTTCACATCTCTGCCCAGAGACTGCAAAAAATATTCCAGTTGCTGGAAACGTTTAGCTTGTTCCGGTTCCATTTCCTCTACATATTGCGCATGCCGCTTTTGTTTGGTCGGTTTTTTCCCAGATGGAGAACGGCCAGTTCTCTCCTGACGACCGATTCGCTCCTCACGGACTGTATGTTCCGGTTCAGTCTTGACACGCTCGATTCTGGCACTGTCATTGCTGCTGCTGCTGCTGCTGCTGCTGCTGGACGATTGGTTCATGAACTCCAGCAGCACCAACTCACCGCCGTATTTTTTGTATTTGATCAGCTCGACGTTGTCCACCCGGTTTGCCGCCCTGATGTCGTATCTGCCGAAGTCCGCTGCCACGCAAATCAGGCGGGGTGCCGACCACTTGATGCGATCCGCTGTGTTCTGATCCATCCGTCTTAAGACCTCAACATAGAAATCATTCTTGTGCTCCACCAGCCAATCCATGTAGGACAGTCCCTGGCTGATGCTGTGCGAGGTCATGTTGCGCTTGTACTCGATGATCACCGGGTTGTTCCTAGCATCCAGCCCCAGCGTGTCAATGCGACCACCCCCTATTGAAAATTCGCTGCATACAAAACGTATGCCCAAGAACGTTTCCAAGTGCTTTTCAAACAGGGTCTGAATGTCTCTCTCTAAATTGGCGGTTCTGCCCGGAATCTCCTGAACCACCATTGAAGTCGCCACGAACAGCTTGATTTCACTCACGTTTATTCTCCCTTTGTGCCGGCTTTTGCTGTTGTATTTCTGCTGAATACATCAACGCCACCGGGCAGTTTACACCCTGGTGCTGCGGCGGGCTGATCGGGTTTCGGCGCCGCAGATCCAGCACAGACTATGAGACCTGCACATATTTATGCCTCGTGTCATCCACCGAGACGCCCTTCAACAATTCAACCAGCGGCTGGTTGATGTAGCAGTTGCTGCGGCCGTGTTTGACTTCGGTGACGAAGCCTTTTTCGGTCAGCCGCTTCAGGTGTCTGCGCGCGATTTGGACGTCGCGCGATGTGTCCTTGGCGAGCAGTTCAATGCGTGTGCAGGGGTGGCGGAACAGGTTGTCAAGCAGCTCCTGAGAGTAGATTTTCGGCAGCTGTTCCCGCAGGCGCTGCTCGGTTTCCAGCATCAATGTGCGGGTCTCTTGCACCATCTCCAGCATCAAATGCGCCGCGTGCGTGACGGCATGCAGCATGTAGATCACCCATTCCTCCCACGCATCCTCGGTGCGCACGGTCTGCAGCAGCCGGTAGTAGTCGCGCCTGGTCAGGTGGATGATGCGGCTGAGGCAGAGGATGGGCGCATCGAGCAGGTCGGCGTGTGTCAGGTACAGGGCGTTGAGGATCCGCCCGATGCGGCCGTTGCCGTCGGGAAACGGGTGGATGCTCTCAAACCGATGGTGAATAAGCGCCATGCGGATCAGCGGGTGCATCTCATCGTGCGTCTCGGCATTGATGAAGGCTTCGAGTTCCCGCATGAGCTGCTCGACCTGCCAGGGGTCTTGGGGCGGTTCGTAGACGACCTGGCCGGTGGCGGAATTGACCAGTCTGGTGCCCGGCGCTGTGCGGTAGCCGTCGCCCCGCTGCTTGAGGATGCGGAACATTCCGATGATTGCGCTCTCGGAGATCCCGCCCCGCCGGCGCCCGTCCTCATGGCCGAACATCATGGCGTCGCGATGGCGGACGACTTCCCTCGCTGCGGGGGAGACGCCCTCGGCCAGCGCCGCCGCGCGAAGAACCTCGTTCAGGTCGGCGGCGATGTTTTCGATCCTCGAGCTGGCCTGGGACTCGACCAGAGACAGCGGGTCGAGCAGGATGTCCGCACTGGTGAACCCCTGCACCAA
The DNA here is from genome assembly GCA_001750645.1 of Gammaproteobacteria bacterium AqS3. Classification (GTDB taxonomy): domain Bacteria; phylum Pseudomonadota; class Gammaproteobacteria; order MEIF01; family AqS3; genus AqS3. The sequence goes on along the minus strand of MEIF01000037.1, from coordinate 6,296 downwards.
CCCCCGCAGTTCGGCAAGGGCGGCACGGGCATCGCCCAATGCCGTCAGCACGGGAATGGTGGTGAGCCGCTCGGCTGTCGGCAGCGGGGCTATTGGGTCGGGTTGGTTTTGCATGAGGCGCTCCTGTGTGCGGTCTTGGCTGGATATATATAGATATAAAGAGATTCGCTTTTGGCATCTGCATCGCGGAATAGATGTCAGAAATAGCGGTAATTAAACATATCGCCGCTGATACGGATCAAAAAGTGAGCATATCAGCCCGATGGTTATCAAAAAAGGCCGGAAATAAACAAGTTGCCAAGTATAACGATAAAAAGTACTCAAAACTAGCATATAAATTCTGATATCTATCAAAAAACCGCTAAAAATGAATATGTCACGCTGCCAAGCCTTGTGGGCGATGGGACAGGACGGAGCGCAGCGGTGACGATCCCGGCGGGCGGGCGGCGGGTTCGAGCTTGAGCGCCGGGGTTCTACTCCGCCTCTGCGTCGGTCTCGCTGCGTCTGCTGATTCTCAGCACAACCCAGATCCACGCCAGCCCCATCAGAAACCACTGCAGGGCGTAGCCGTAGTGACGCGCGGGGGATTGGGTCAGCAGCGGCCAGTCGGTTCTCAGCGGCCAGGCTTGGGCTGAGTTTGCACCGGTGTTGATGTTCGAGCTGTCAAGCCCGCCCTGCCCAACGGCCCCGCCGCCGGAGTCGCCATAGCCGCTGACCGGAGCTATCCCGTCGTCCTGCGCTGCAAACCCCGATTGCCCCGGTATCAGGCGCACTTCGAAATCAAGCACCCGCTCGCGGAAGCGCTGCTGCAGCCGGTCAAAGTCGACGGCCTGGGTGCGCAGCGGCCAGCCGGGTTCGATGACGTGCTCGTCGTCCAGCTGCATCAGCAGCTTGGGCTGGTAGATGCGCCCGACGATCATGTCGCGCCCGCCGGCCAGGCCCTCACCGCCCCGAACCACTCCCAGCCGATCCAGCGGCAGCCGGGGGACTTCGATGACTTCGCGGTAGCCTCCGGTTCTCGCCCAGCCGACATTCAGCAGCACCAGCCCGGCACCGCTGCGCACGGGCAGCAGCCACTCATAGCCGACGGCGCCGTCGCGCATGCGGTTGTCCAGGGCGATCCAGCGCTCAAGCACGGCTTCGCCGGAAAACTCAATCAGCCGGCCGTCCCGCTCCTGTGGATCCATCCCGACGGCCTCGGTCAGGCTGAGGGGCGCCGCCGCCAGCCGCACCTGCCCCGCCTCGAGGATTTCCTGCTTCTCGCCGCCCCGCAGGATCTGCCAGACACTCAGCCCAAACAGTATCGACAGCACCAGCACAAACCCGGCCCGCAGCAGCCAGACTTTCACAAGCAACCCCGCTGCAAGCCCGGCGCCCCGCCCGGCCGCCCGCCCCGCCCCTCTATACTGCCGCCCGCATCGCCGCTGGGATCCCAAATGCTGCTGCGCGCCGTCATCATCCTTCTTCTGCTGGGCGTCCTGGCGACGCTGTTCATGAGCGCGCTGCATATATTTTCAAAGGACGGCAACCGCAAGCGCGCAATGGCTCTGCTGGGCGTGCGCGTGATCATCGCTGCGGTGCTGCTGGTGGTGGTCGTGTGGGGGCTGATCACGGGCAATCTGTCCTTCGGGGCTCCGTGGTCATAGCCCTGCACCGGCGCACCCCGGCGCCGGCGGGCGCCGCCCACTGCTACAGGATGTAGACCACCAGGTACAGGAACAGCCAGACAACATCGACGAAGTGCCAGTACCAGCTGGCGGCCTGCAGGCCAAAGTGGTCGGTGGGCGTGAAGTGGCCGGCATAGCCCCGCAGCAGCACGATGGTGAGCATGATCGCCCCGATGGTCACGTGCAGTCCGTGGAAGCCGGTCAGCAGGAAGAACGTCGTCCCGTAGATGCCGGACTTCAGCGTCAGCCCGAGGTCGGTGTAGGCGTGGACGTATTCATAGCCCTGCAGAATCAGAAAGATCACGCCGAGCCCCAGCGTCAGCGCCATCCAGTTCTGGAAGTCCTTGCGCTTGTCCTCCATCAGCTTCTGGTGGGCGACGTGGATGGTCCAGCTGGAGCTCAGCAGCAGCAGCGTGTTGACGGTCGGGATGCCATACCAGGGGATGGTTTCCGCCGGTCCGGGGAAGGCTTCCGGGTCGGGGTTCTGCATCAGCGGCCACTCCGAGACAAAGCCGGGCCAGAGCAGGTCGTGCCCCGGCTTGGAGCCCTCGTTGCCGAGCCAGTCAACCGAGAACAGGCGGATGTAGAACAGCGCGAAGAAGAAGGCGAAGAAGAACATCACCTCGGAGAATATGAACCAGGCCATGCCCATGACGAAGGACTGCTTCACCTGGGCGTTGGCGAGTTCGGCGTGGTTTTCCTGGATGACGACGTTGAACCAGCTGACCATGACAAAGATGATCCCGAGCACCCCCAGGATCAGCAGCCAGGCGCTGGGGTCTTCCGAGCCGAGGGTGTTGAGGTAGAGGGCAGCGCCGGCGCCGGTGGTCGCCATGGCAAGCGCCATCAGCACCGGCATTCGGCTTTTTTCGGGGACGTAGTAGTGCTCTGGGTTGTTGGCCATGTTTGCTATTCCTCCCTAGCGCGAGGCGCCGGCCGCAGGGGCAGCGCCCACCGCGTCCAGACCCTCGTTGTAGAGTGTGTAATTCAGTGTGATGGTGTCGTAGTAGTCGGGCAGCGACTTGTCGATCTGGAACACCATGGGGTATTCGATCGCCTGCCCGGCCTCAAGCCTCTGCTCCTGGAAGCAGAAGCACTCGGTCTTCTGCAGGTAGCGCGCCGCCTGCAGGGGCACCACGCTGGGGATGGCGCGTCCGACGCTGGCCTGGTCCAGGGGGTTGCGGGCGCTGAAGGCGACCTTGCGCACCTCGCCGGGGTGGACGTCGACAAAGTCGTCGACCGGGGAGAACTGCCAGACGGTGCCGTCGCCGAGCGTGGCGATGAAGCGGACGCGCACGCTGCGCGAGGTGTCGGGGGTCGAGTCGACGACCTTGACGGCGGTTTCGTTGGTGCGCCCGCCGAGGCCGGTGATGTCGCAGAAGACGTCATAGAGCGGCACCAGGGCGAAGCCGAAGCCGAAGGCGGCGACCACTCCGATCAGCAGCCTGGCGATCAGCGGCAAGCGCACGGGTGATTACTGCTCCACTTTGGGCGGGGTGGTGAAGGAGTGGTACGGCGGCGGCGAGGGCAGCGTCCACTCGAGTCCCTGCGGTTCATCCCAGACCTTGTCGGTGGCCTTGGCGCCGCTCTTGAGCTTCATCAGCACGACCAGGAAGATCACCTGCGACAGCCCGAAGGCGAACGCCCCCAGCGAGGAGATCATGTTGTAGTCGGCGAACTGCAGGGCGTAGTCGGGGATGCGGCGCGGCATGCCGGCCAGCCCGACGAAGTGCTGCGGGAAGAACAGCACGTTGACGCTGACGAAGGACAGCCAGAAGTGCAGCTTGCCGAGGGTCTCGTCGTACATGAACCCGAACCACTTCGGCAGCCAGTAGTAGGCGCCCGCATACATGCCGAAGATCACGCCGGGCACCAGCACGTAGTGGAAGTGCGCGACCACGAAGTAGGTGTCGTGGTACTGGAAGTCGGCCGGGGCGATGGCCAGCATCAGGCCGGACAGCCCGCCGCAGGTGAACAGCACGACGAAGGCGATCGAGAACAGCATGGGGGTCTCAAAGGTCAGCGAGCCCTTGAACATCGTCGCCACCCAGTTGAATATCTTGACCCCGGTGGGGACGGCGATGACCATCGTCGCCAGCATGAAGAACAGCTCGCCGGCGAGCGGCATGCCGACGGTGAACATGTGGTGCGCCCACACCAGCACGGACAGGATGGCGATGGAGGCCATGGCGTAGACCATCGAGGCGTAGCCGAACAGCGGCTTGCGCGAGAAGGTCGGCAGCACCTCGGAGATGATGCCGAAGGCCGGCAGGATGAGGATGTAGACCTCGGGGTGGCCGAAGAACCAGAACACGTGCTGGAACAGCACCGGGTCGCCGCCGCCGGCCGCGTTGAAGAAGCTGGTGCCGAAGTGGATGTCCATCAGCATCATGGTGACGACCGCCGCCAGCACCGGCATGGCCAGCAGCAGCAGGTAGGCGGTGATCAGCCAGGACCAGACAAACAGCGGCATCTTCATCAGCGTCATGCCCGGGGCGCGCATGTTGAGGATGGTGACGATGATGTTGATGGAGCCCATGATCGAGGAGGCGCCCATGATGTGTATCGCAAAGATGAAGAAGGTCACCGAGTCGGGGGCGTAGGTGGTCGACAGCGGTGCGTAGAAGGTCCAGCCGAAGTTGACGCCGCCGCCCTCCATGAAGGTGGTCGACAGCAGCAGCAGGAAGGCGAAGGGCAGGATCCAGAAGCTCAGGTTGTTGAGCCGGGGCAGCGCCATGTCGGGGGCGCCGATCATCATCGGGATCTGCCAGTTGGCCATGCCGACGAAGCCGGGCATGGCGACGCCGAACACCATCACCAACCCGTGCAATGTGGTCATCTGGTTGAAGAAGTTCGGCTCGACGAACTGCAGGCCGGGCGTGAACAGCTCGGCGCGGATCACCATCGCAAACAGGCCGCCGATGAAGAACAGCACCAGCGTCAGCAGCAGGTAGAGCGTGCCGATGTCCTTGTGGTTGGTGGTGTAGAGCCAGCGCGTCAGCCCCTTGGCCGGCCCGTGATCGTGGTGATCGTCATGATGGGCTGCGGCTCCGCCCTGGGCGGGGGCTCCCGCCGTCGCTGTGGATGCTGCCGCCGTCTGCTGGGTCATTGCGCGCCACCTCCGGATTGCATCTGAATGATTTCCTTGGGCGTCACGATGCGCCCATCGCCTTTCTCCTCATTGCCCCAGGCCAGCCGCTCATAGGTGATGACGGCGGCCAGTTCGGCGGCGCTGAGCTGCCCGCCGAATGCGGCCATGCCCGTCCCCGAAACGCCGTTGAGGACGATGTCGACGTGCTTTTCAAGGTCGTCCAGGACGATGCCGTCGCCGACCAGCGAGGGGAATGCCGGCGGAATGCCCTGGCCGTTGACCTGATGGCAGGCGACGCAGTGCTGGCCGTAGACCTTCTCGCCGAGTTCGTAGAGCTCTTCCTTGCTCCAGTCCCGGTTCTGCGCCTCGCGCATCTCGGCGGCGGCAGCCAGCTTGGTCGCCTTCCAGGCTTCAAACTCGGGTTTTTCAACCACGTTCACCACGATGGGCATGAAGCCGTGATCCTTGCCGCACAGCTCGGCGCACTGGCCGCGGAAGATGCCGGTCTTTTCGGCGACGGTCCAGGCCGTGTTGACCATCCCGGGGATGGCATCCTGCTTGACCGCAAAGTCGGGCACCCACCAGGAGTGCAGGACGTCGTTGGCGGTGATCAGAAAGCGCACCCGGGTGTTGACCGGAATCGTCAGCGGCTCGTCGACCTCCAGCAGGTAGTTCTCGGATTTCTCGTCGATGTTGTTGATCTCGTCTCTGGGCGTCGCCAGCGAGCTGAAGAAGTTGACGCGGTCGGGGCCGGTTTCGTCGAGGTATTCGTAGCGCCACTTCCACTGATGCCCGGTGACCTTGATGTTGACCTCGCCCTCGGAGTGGTCGTACATCTCGGACAGCACCCGCACGCTCGGCCAGGCCATGGCCAGCAGGATGATGCTGGGGATGACCGTCCAGACGATCTCAAGCGTGACGTTGTCGTGGAATTTGGCGGGTTCGGGGTGTACCGAGCGGCGGTGGGTCAGGATGCTCCAGAGGATGACCAGGTAGACCATCACGCCGATGATGCAGCAGATCCAGAAGATCAGCATGTGCAGGTCGTAGATCTCGCGGCTGACTCGGGACTGACCTTCGGTCATGTTGACTGCGCCCCAATCAGCACTTCCGACTAGCGGCATAAGGAATAAGGCGAGTGGCGCTGCACTTCGCAAGATCCGATTAAATATCCCCACCCAAGTAACCGGTGCAATGCGTGGCGCGCGCATTCTACTGCATTGCCCCAGATGCCCCAGACGAAAAGTCGCCAGGAAGCATGGATGGCGAGAGCGACAAGGCCGCAGTTAGATAAAGATGATGCAAATCCAAAAAGCATCCACGATTAAAACTCCGTTTTGGCTCTGCACGATGCGGGAGTGCATTGAACATTAAAACAATCGGGACTCATACGCCCCAATGCACAGCTCATGATCCAGCCCCCTGGCGCGCAAAAGCACGCTCGCCGGCAGGTCGCGGGCCGGGCAGATCAGTAGCGCTTCTGGAGTTCGACGGCGAGGCGGGAGCGGGTCTCGCCGAGGCGGGCGATGTGGCGCTCG
>MEIF01000036.1 GCA_001750645.1 Gammaproteobacteria bacterium AqS3 | reverse complement strand
GCAGCAGCAGCGGCGCCGACAACACGTTCACGGTGGTCCTGGCGACGCAGCCGAGCGATGACGTGGAGGTGCAGCTGACCCGCAGCGGCTCGGGCGACGTCAGCGTCAGTCCGGGCTCGCTGGACTTCACGACGACGAACTGGAGCACCGCCCAGACGGTGACGCTGAGCGCTGCCGAGGACGACGACGCGGTTGACGACGAGGCGACGATCTCGATTTCGACGACGGGCGGGGACTACGCCGGGCTGACGGCGCAGGTCGACGTCGATGTCGAGGACAACGACGAGATCGGCATCACAGTGCAGCCGAGTCCGGTGGTGGTTCGGGAGGGCGGTGCGTCGTCCCGGATTCGGGTGGCGCTGGTGACGCAGCCGAGCGCCCCGGTGACGCTGACGCTGTCGCAGACCGGCTCGATCAACAACGACGTCGAGTTCGACACCGACAGCACCCAGACCGGCTCGCAGTCGACGCTGAGCTTCACCACGCAGAACTGGGCGCAGCAGCAGCCGGTCGAGATCTCGGCGAAGGATGACACCGACTCGACCGACGACACGGCGTCGATCCTGCTGAGCGCCCAGGGCGGCGACTACTCCGGGTTGACCACCACGGTGCGGGTCGACGTGACGGACGACGACCGACCCAACCTGGTGGTGTCGCAGGGCGAGCTGACGGTGGATGAGGGCGAGTCGACGAGCTTCACCGTGCAGCTGTCGACCCAGCCGAGCGCCAGTGTCACGGTGGGGCTGACGGTGCCGGAGGGGGGCGAGGTGACGCTCGACGGCGATGCGGTGCAGAGCGGGGTGCAGGGCGCCGTGGTCTTCACCGACCAGAACTGGAACCAGGCGCGCGTCGTGACGGTTGCGACCCTGCACGACGACGATGCTGTCGACGATTTCCACACGCTGAGTCTGTCGGTGAGCAGCGACAGCGGCCCGGCGGAGTACAGGGGCGCCAGCGCCAGCGTGTCGCTGACGGTGAAGGACGACGAAAAGCCGGGGATCTCGGTCACGCCGGCCAGCCTCGAGATCACCGAGGGCAGCAGCAAGGAGTTTGAGGTGGCGCTGACGAGCCAGCCCCCCTCGAGCGTGGTGGTGACCATCGCCCAGGCGGCCAACGCCTTCATCGAGTTCGACACCGATGCGGACTCGCAGGGCAGCCAGAGCGAGCTGCGCTTCAATGCCGAGAACTGGAGCACGGGGCAGACAGTGACGGTGACGGCGCTGCAGGACGTCGACAGCCAGGACGCCGAGGAGACGCTGAGGCTGAGCTCGTCGGGGTCGGGCTATAACGGCTATCAGGCCGGCGTCGAGGTGACCGTCAAGGACGACGACCAGCCGGCGCTTGAGCTGACCCGCAACAATTTGGCGATCAGCGACCCCGTGGCACTCGACGAGGGCGAGAGCGCCACCATCGGGGTGCGGCTGGTGAGTCGGCCGAGCGAGGCGGTTGTGGTGTCGCTGTCCAGCTCCGACGCCGATGCGGTGACGGTGTCCCCGAGGACCCTGGACTTCACGCAGGGCAACTGGGGGGTCGTCCAGAACTTCACGGTGACCGGCGCCGACGACGCCGACAGCGTCGACGAGGAGGTGCAGATCAGCCTGACCACCTCGGGCGGGAACTACGAAGGCCGCAGCGCCAGCCTGCAGGTCACCGTGGATGACGACGAGAGCGCCGGGCTGAACATCTCGCAGACCGAGCTGACGGTCGTGGAGGGCGAGAACAAGACCCTGACCGTGACGCTCAACAACCAGCCGGTGGGCGACGTGACGGTCGACCTGACCACCTCGAGCGGGGCGGTGACGGTGTCGCCGGTGCAGCTGGTGTTCAAGGAGGCCAGCTGGTCCGGCGGCCTGGATGTGACGGTCAGCGGGGTTGATGACCACGACAGGGTGGACGGCGAGGACGTGATCCTGCTGACGGCCTCGGGCGGGGGCTATGACCGCATCGTCGAGCGCGTCACGGTGACGGTGCAGGACGACGATGTCGCCGCCCTGAAGCTGTCGGACGAGGAGCTGAACGTCCCCGAGGGCGGCTCGGCCAGCTTCGTCGTCAGCCTGTCGGTTGAGCCCACCGATTCGGTTGCCGTGGCCATCGCCGGCATCGATGCCAGTGCGATCCTCTGCATCCCCGACCGGCTCAGCTTCACCCGGGAGAACTGGACCCAGCCGCAGGTGATCACGGTCATCGGCCTGCAGGACGACGACACCGATGACGACGACTCGCCCCTGAATCTGGTGGCCAGCGGGGCCGACTACGACGGGATCAGGGCGCAGCTGGCGGTGACCGTGGTCGACCAGGACGAGGCGGTTAGCGAGGCCGAGGTGGAGGCCGCTGAGGGCGTGCTCGAGGAGTTCGGGCGCACGCTGCTGGGCAGCACGGTCGACGTCATCGCCAGGCGCTTTGGCGCGCTGCCCGGCAGGGCGGCGGCGGATGTCGGCGGCGCCGAGGTCGAGGTCGGCGGCGAGGGTGCCTTCGAGCGCGCCCTGCAGGGTGCGCTGCGCCACTTCGGCGGCGCTGCGGGTGCGGAGCGGGGGGCGGATGACACGGCCGATGCTGCCGATCACCTGATGCGGCTCGGCAGCATCCGGCTGCGGGACGGCCGCCCGCTGCGCCTCGGGCAGAGCGCCACCGAGCGCCGGGATCCGCTGCTGCGCGAGTTCACCTATCCGCTCGGCGGCCCCGGCGGCGAGACCACCGCCTGGATGCGCTTCAACCGCGGCGAGTTCTCGGGCGAGTTTCGTGAGCTGGGGCAGGGCTATGACGGCTCCCAGGACGGGATATGGGTGGGGATCGACCAGCGCTTCGGCAATGGCGTGCTGTTCGGGGCGGCGGTGTCGGAGAACTCCGGCGATGCGCAGTACTCCATCTTCAGCGGCGGCTCCTCGATCTTGATGGACACGCGCCTGCTGATGGTCATGCCCTATATTGAGATTCCGGTGCGGGGCGGCGGCATGCTGAGCCTGATCCTGGGCTCCGGCGGCGGGGAGATCGATTCGCTGGAGGCCGACGGCTCCAAATCAAGGGCCTACCTGTCGGTGCAGATGTTCTCGCTGGGCACCAAGTGGCCGCTGACCAGGCTGGGCCGGCGCATCTCGCTGTCGCTGACCGGGTCGATCGGCAGCAGCCGGCTGGGCACCTCGTGCTCGACCCAGATCGCCCTGTGCGGGCTGAACTCCTCCGGCGGACGCATGAGCGTCGGGGTGGAGCTGGCGCACGACGAGATGCAGATGAGCCGCAACTGGAAGATGACGCCCAGGTATGCGATGTCGCTGCGCCAGGACAGCGGCAGCCAGTCCAAGGGCGGCGGCATGGAGCTCTCGGGCTCGGCCAGTATGGCGGCTCCGGGCGACCGGTTCAGCATCGACGTCGGGCTGCGCTGGCTGGCGATGCACGCAACCGAGGCCTACGAGGAGTGGGGCGGCAGCGTAGAGCTGCAGCTCAGGTCCAGGGACGAGGCCGGGAGGGGCCTGAGCCTGGGGCTGGGGCCGCAGTGGGGCTCGAGTCAGTCCGATGTGCTGCAGCGCCGGGGCGCGTTCGGCGCCGATCCCCGGGAGCTGCAGCGCATGCGGGGCGAGGCCGGCCGGGCGGCGATGCGGGCCAGTGCGGGCTACGGCGTCGACCTGTGGGCCGGACTGCTGACGCCCTTCGCCGAGTACAGCGTCAGCGGCGGCGAGGCTGCATCCAGCAGGCTGCAGGGCGGGCTGAGATACCGCAGCGGCGAGACCCTCGAGGGGCGGCTGTTCGGCGAGTGGGAGACCGGCCAGGGCATCCAGCCGCAGAGCCGCATCGGGCTGGAACTGAGCAGGCGGTTCTGATGGGCTGTCGGCTGGGGCTGCCGGCAGCAGTCCCTGCTGATCGGGGTGTGCAGCCTGGCAATTGGGACTCAGCCCGATTGCATCAGACATACATTACAATTCCCCCCGCCAATTGCTAATAACAATTTAGTCAATGGCGGAAAGTCGTGGAAATGCAATCTCTGACACTGCCGAAGCTCATCGCTTCGGCTTTTGCTATGCCAGCCTGATGGGCCTGTTCTCTCGCCGAGATGCACCCCCCGACTCGATAGATCCCCCGATGCCGCAAACACAGCGGAAACACACAACCCCTCTCGGCGCTGCCCTGCTCTGGCACCTGGCGGCGGCTGTGGCGTTGATGGGGTCGGCTCCGGTGTGGGCTCAGGGCAATACATATTCGTTGGGCGATAGTGGTAATGCTCTTTTTGCTGCTACCAGTGTTAGTGAAGGCGAAAGCTTTTCATTTGGTATTAATCTGTCTGGCTGCACGACCTTCAGCGGTGCAAGTTCAACAGTCAATCTGCAACTTATTGAAACTACTGCTTATAACGGAACCGACGATACAAATCTTGATGCCTCTGTGGCTGAAATCACCACTCCTTCTGGTTCCACCTTGACTTTTACTTCGGGTAATAGGGCCACCGCACAAACAGTGACGGTGCGGACAAAGCAGAGGGACAAGGATTGGAACTCCCCTAATCACTTTGTCAGGATTAGCGGTGATTTCTGTGGCAATGGCACTACTAGAAATCGTTACTTGCTATTTGTGATAACCAATACCACTGCTAGGCCAGAAGCGATAGACAACGACGACATTACGATAACCGGACTGAATAGCGATGGAGTTGTGGAAGTCGAAGAGTTTGGAAAAAAGGAAATTACGCTTAAATTGGATGTAGATCCAGGTGTCCATGGATTGGCAGGAAGCGATACAGTCACAGCGACCGTTACAGTGCAAACCGGTGAGGGAGGCTCTGTGACGGTGGGCACCGGCCCCGAAACTGGATCAGCCTCGGCTTCTTTGACATTCAGCACCACGAATTGGAACGTTGCCCAGACAATGAGGATCTTCTCAGTTCCTGACGCGGACAGCCAAGATACGAGCATAGCAATTAGAGTGCACACCACGCAAAGCAACTCCACAACCGGTATTCCGGGCTACCACAACGCCGTAGCACGGCTGGATATAAATGTCAAAGTCAATGACAATGATGATTCCAAACACGTGCTGGTTAATGACGGCACGAGATCTGTACAAAATGTCAGCTCATCGACAATTAACGAAGGGGGCAGTCTGGCTCGAGGGGTCAGGCTGGTGTTCTGTGGTTTTCAACCCACGATCAGTTTGAATGTTGGCGCAGCGCTTGAGAGCGCTACGGGAGATTTTACGGTTTCCCCGTCGACTCTGACTTTCAGCAGCACAGACTGGAGCACGGCGGCCTCGGGGTGGCCTGCAGGTCTGACAACCCAGTGCCCTGCGGGCAACACTGTCTACCAAACTGTCGAAAAGAATGTCACAGTCAATGCAGGCCAAGACGATAATGCCGCCGATGAAACGAACAAGGTTTTATTGACTTCGGATGGCTTTACAAGGGCCACATGGGCCTTTAGCTCCGACGATGACGAAACGGCGGGCGTGAGGTTTAACCCGACCTCTCTGACAATAACCGAGGGCGGCAATGCAACGACTAACGTGACGCTGGATGTACCACCCGACAGCGAGCTCACGTTAGAGGTGTCCCGAAAGACAGGCAGCAGCACCGATGTGACATTCAGCACGGATAGTTCGGCGACCTCGGGCGGGGCCGGACCGTCCAACCTGACCTTCAGCACCAGCACGGCCAGCCCCGCAGCGATCTCGGGCGGAACCTGCAGCAATGAGTGGAACTGCCCGCATCCGATCAAGGTTTTCATGGGCACCGACGAAGAGGCGCATGTGGACGAGGCGACGCTTGAATTCTCGATAACTGGCGGCGGCACTAACTACAGCACTATCTCCGTGCCCGAATTTCAGATCACAGAGACTGAAAACCAAACAGCCGGGCTGACTGTCACGGAGGAGGGCAACAGCACGGTGTTGACGGGCATAACGGTGGACGAGAAGGACGACGGGACCGCCACCGGCAGCTTTGATGTCAAGCTCAGTGCAAAGCCGACTGCGGCTGTAACGGTTAGCGTGACGAAGGCCACAGGTTCGTCAGGTGATGTGACGCTGACTTCTGGCAACTCTCTGAGCTTTACCACAGATAATTGGAACACCGCTCAGACTGTGACGGTGGGCGTGGCGAATGACCTCGACGGCGAGGATGAAACGGCGACGATCAACCTGACCGCCGGCGGTGCAGCGGAGTATGCAGCTCTCAGCGTTGGGGCGGTCACCGTCAGCGTTGATGACAACGACACCAAGGGGCTGACTTTCTCGCCGACTTCCCTGGACTTGGACGAAGGAGACGACGACGGCGAATTTACGGTTGTGCTGGACACGCAGCCCACGGGCAATGTGACGGTCACGCTGCAGCAGCCGAGGAATACCGATGTGACGGTCGATACCGACACCAGCACGCCAGCGGTCAATGACAACACCCTGACCTTCACGAATAGCACTTATGTATCTAGTTCCGGCACAAGCTGCACAACCCAGTGGAACTGCCCCCAGACCGTAACGGTCAGCGCGGCCCACGATGGCGATGCAGACGATGAGCAAGGGAGTATTAGGTTCACGCCGACCGGCGGGGGCTATGACGGTCTGACCATTTTAAATTTTGTGGTGGACGTGGACGATGATGAAGAGTCCGGCATTGTTGCACCGTCAACGCTGACGGTCACTGAGGGAGGCAGCAACACCTTCACGGTTAAGTTGGGAGCAGCGCCGACCGGCACTGTGACAGTGACACTGTCTCGGACCGGGACGGACAGCGCCGATGTGACATTTGACACGGATGGCAGCGCACCGGGCGGAGCCACGGCCACCCTGACATTCACGACCAACGGTGGTGTTGCCGGTGGCTGGGACAGGCCCCAGACCGTGACGGTTTATGGCGCCCAAGACGACGATGGCTCCGACGATACCGCCACAATCCGGCTGACACCCTCGGGCGGCGGCTTGTCCGAGACAGTCGACATCGCAATCACCGTCGACGACGACGAACCAAAAGGCCTGACCCTCGCCGGAACGACGTTCTTCGGGTCGACCCTCACCGTGACGGAGCCGAGCACCGGCTCCGCCACAGCCACATTTACCGTCAAACCGTCCACCCAGCCGAAGGGCGGGACTGTGAGCATCAGATTTGCGCTGGTTGACATCGACGATGACGGAACCCCGTCGTCGCCCGATGTGTCATTTGACTCGAACGATTTACAAACTGGGAAGCAGACCACTGATGTGATGTTCAACTCTGGAAACTGGGGGATGGCCAGAACCGTGACGGTTTATGCCGCTGCCGATGCTGATGCCTTGGAGGACAGGGCAAAACTCGAATTAACCGCCAGCGGGGCCGACTACGCCGGAATCAGCGAGACCATTACGGTGAATATCACCGAAGCTCAATCGGCCGGGATTGAGGTCACCCCTGCAAGCGGCATGCTGGATGTGGATGAGGGAGACGACAACACCTTCACGGTCAAGCTGAGCTCCGAACCGAGCGCCAGTGTCACAGTCAACCTGAGCCGGGTGGCTGTGGATGTCTCGACGCCGGAGTCGACCGATGTGACGTTCGACACGGACGGCACCGCACCGGGCGGAACCACGGCCAGCCTGACTTTCGACTCAACAGACTGGCAACGCGCGCAGACCGTGACGGTTTATGCGGCCAGTGACGACGATGCCGTCGTGGACAAGGCCAAAATCAATCTCGCCGTCGACAGCGGCACCGGCGCTTCCGAATATGCAGGCAAAACTGGGAGCATGACCGTCACCGTGGACGAAGCGGAGACTCCGGGGCTGACGGTCTCTCAGACCGGCCTCCTGACGCTGACAGAGAGCACGAGCAGCAGCGGCAATGTCGGCAGCTTTACCGTCGTGCTGGATTCCCAGCCCAGCTCGGGCAGCGTCACCGTGACGGTGACCTCCAATAACGCTGACCTGGCAATCGACACCGACACCAGCACGACGGGCAATCAAAACACCCTGACCTTCAACACCAGCAGCTGGAACGTGCCCCAGTCCATCACGCTCACTGCGGGTCAGGACGACGACGGCGAGAATGACAGCGCCACGGTCACGCTGACTGCCGGCGGAGCTGACTATGGGAGTGTGACCGACACGGTCGCTGTGTCCATCACAGATGACGACCCCAAGGGCATTAATCTGCCGACGGGCACTCAGAGAATGGATGAAGAGGGCAGCGCCACCTTTGTCGTTTCACTGAAAACTCAGCCCACGGGCACCGTGACCGTCACGCTGGCCGATCCGACCGACAACACCGAGGTGACGGTGGACACCAATAGCTTTGAATCGGGCGAGCCCAATACGCTGACCTTTACGGACTCAACCTGGAATAGGGATCAGACCGTGACGATCCGGGCCGCAGCGGATGACGATTTGGTTGCCGACTCAGCGACGATCAATGTCAGCGCTGCGGGCGGGGGCTACACCAGTCAGACGGGGAGGGTGGCTGTGATGGTGAGAGACACCGACACCGCTTCCCTGGTGGTGGCAAGCACTCTGACGGTGGCTGAGGGCGGCAGTCAAAACCTTGCAGTTAAGTTGTCCAACAAGCCGGCGGACGATGTCACCGTGACACTCACCCAGCCGAGCAACACCGATGTGAAGGTGGACACCGACACCAGCACGCCAGCGGTCAATGACAACACCCTGACCTTCACGAATAGCACTTATGTATCTAGTCCCGGCACAAGCTGCACAACCCAGTGGAACTGCCCCCAGACCGTAACGGTCAGCGCCGCCGAGGACCACGATGCCGTGGCGGACAGCGCGGCAATCAGCATGAGTGCGGGATCGAACTATGGCAGCGCATCAGCCAGCGTGGATGTCTCGGTGACGGAAAACGACAGCGTGGGCATTACGGTGGAGCCTTCCTTACTGACCGTGACGGAGGAGGGCAGCGATACATTTACCGTGGTGCTGGACTCGCTGCCTGCGGAGAATGTGACGGTCACGCCGGCTGTGAGCGGCAATGACGATGTGGAGCTGGACGTCGCCTCGCTGACCTTCACCACCACCACGGCCAGCGCCTCAGCAATCACTGCGGAAACCTGCACCAATCAGTGGAACTGCCCCCAGACCGTGACGGTCAGTGCGGCGGCGGATGACGATACGGTCTCCGATCCCGATGCCACGATTACGCTCTCCTCGAGCTCGGACGACAACACCTACGACCTGACCGACGGTGCCACGGTGACGGTGCCCGTGACGGAAAACGACAGCCCTGGCCTGTCCATCAGACCGGCATCTCTGACTGTCGCTGAGGGCAGCAGCAGCGGGGCTGACAATCAATTCGAGGTCAAGCTGCTGACGCAGCCGTCGGCGACTGTGACGGTCGATCTGACTGTGAGCGGCGATAGCGATGTGACGCTGGACAACGCCTCGCTGACCTTCACCAACTCGAGCTGGGATGACGTTCAGACGATCACAGTGAGGGCGGCACAGGACGACGACGGCATTGACGACTCGGCGACGATCAACCTCAATGCCTCCGGTGCGGATTACGGCAGTGTGACCGGCAGTTTGACCGTGAAGGTGACAGACGACGCGACCGCCGCTTTGAACGTGTCCTCCGCCAGCCTGACAGTTGAGGAGGGCAATGACGTGACTTTCGAGATCAAACTCGACACCCAGCCCTCGGCACAGGTGACGGTCACCTTCACCCAGCCGAGCAACACCGATGTGAAGGTGGATACCGACACCAGCACGCCAGCGGTCAATGACAACACCCTGACCTTCACGAATAGCACTTATGTATCTAGTCCCGGCACCAGCTGCACAAACGAGTGGAACTGCCCCCGCACCGTGACGGTCTCGGCGATTGTGGATGATGACGCCGGCGACGACACTGCGAACATTGGGGTCAGCGCCGCTGGCGGGGACTACGAGGGCTTAACTGTGACCGGCGGCATTTCGGTTTCCGTGACCGACCCGCAGAATCCCGAGCTGGAGTTGAGCCCGACGACCACCCTGACAGTGGGTGAGGGAGAGACCCTCACGTTCACGGTCAAGCTGATGACGCAGCCCACGGAGAATGTGACGGTCACGATCGGCAATCCCAGCAACTCCGACTTGACGGTGGACGATACCGACCTTGCGACGCCGAATAAGCAGAACACGCTGACCTTCACCACCAGCACGGGTGTCGCCGGCGGCTGGAACCGGACGCAGACCGTCACGCTGCGCGCGGCAGAGGACGACGACGCCCAGGACGACAGCAGCATTAGTGTCAGCGTCAGCGCCGCAGGCGGGGACTACGCCGGCCTCACCGCAACCGTCTCGGCGGAAATCGACGATGACGACACAAGAGGGCTGAAGCTGACCCTAACCCAGTCGGGTGATGAGGTGACCTCGGTGTCGATCGACGAGGGAAGCTCGGCCACCTTGTATGTGGCTCTGACGGCGGCCCCGGTCGGCGGCGATGTGACGGTGACGATCCCGGATCCGAGCGGCGACGACTTCACGGTGGACACCAGTCCGGTGTCGGGCAATCAGAACACCCTGGAATTCACCGCCGACAACTGGGACACGCCGCAGTCCGTGACGGTGAGTGCGGCCGAGGATCCCGATGCCTTCGACGACAGCGCCGAATTCACTCTGAACACATCGGCCAGCGATTCGGGCAGTGATTACGGCGCTGAAACCGCAGTCATCACCCTCACGGCGGACGATGACGAGGAGCCCGGTGTGGTGATCACGAGCTCGGGAACGCAGGTGACCAGTGTCTTCATGACGGAGGGCCAGAGCGTGACGGTCGGGGTGTCCCTCAAGGCCCCCCCGGCGACCGGAAGCGTCACGGTGACCCTGCCCCAGCCGAGCAACACCGATGTGAAGGTGGATACCGACACCAGCACGCCAGATGTCTATGACAGCACCCTGACATTCACCGCCGCCAACTGGAACGTTCCCGAGAATGCCCGCATTAGCGCAATCGTGGACGAAGACGCCGTCTCGGACAGCCTGACGATCGAAATGACGGCACTCGGTGTCGCCTCCAGCGGCTATGAGCTCTCGGGGGAGACATTCGACCTGAGGGTGGTGGTGCGCGAGACCGACCAGGCAGCGGTGAACGTCTCCACCGGATCGCTGAGCTTTGCCGAGGGCGCCTCGGCCACCTTTACCGTGGCGCTGGGCGCCCCGCCGACCGCCGATGTCGAGGTGATGCTGGGGGCGCCAACCAACAGCGACATCAGTCTCAGCGGGGACACGCTCAGCGATGATCGTGAGCTGACCTTCACGACCGCAAATTATTCGGATCCACAGAGCGTCACTGTTTCGGCCATTCATGACGATGACTTTGACGATGATTCCGACTCCATCGCCGTCCAAGTCTCCGCCAGCACTGACCCCAGCTATGGAAGCCTGGTCGGTGCAACGGTCGCCACCGTCGCCGTCGAGGTGACGGACGATGAGGATGCCGGCCTCACCCTGTCGCCGTCCTCCCTGATGGTGACGGAGGGTCTCTCCAAGACCTTTGAGATCGAGCTCAGCGCCCTGCCCTCGGGAGATGTCACGGTCACGCTGAGCGCACCGGGCAACTCGGAAATCACGCTCAGCGGGACCACGCTCAACCAGGATCGCGAGCTGACCTTCACATCCGCCAACTGGAATACCGCCCAAACCGTGACGGTTTCGGCAGCCCACGACGATGATGCAGTCGATGAAGCTGTCGAGACCATCAGCATTGCGGCGTCGGGCGCCAATTACGGCGACGGCACCACGGTCACCGAGGACTTTGAGATCACGGTGGAGGACGACGAAAACCTCGGCTTTGTCTTCACGGATGATGACGGCGAGAGGTTGGACGGCACGCTGGAGGTGGATGAAGGCGCCAGCGAGTCGTTCGGGGTGCGGCTGAGTTCGCTGCCCGTCGGGGCGGGCAATGTGACGGTCGAGCTGACAACAGTGCAGACTCAGGCCATCTCGATCTCGCCCGCCAGTCTGACTTTCACAGCGGGCAACTGGGATGCCCCGCAATCGGTCAGCATCACAGGGAGGCAGGACCCCGATCCAATCGATGACCCTGCGACGGTGTCTCTTGCAGCATCCGGCGCCAATTACGGCGATGGCACCACGGTCACCGACAGCATATCGGTCACGGTCGACGACGATGAAGTGCGCAGCATTGTCATCGACCCGACCGGGAAGCTGACCGTAGTCGAGGGCGGCACTGAAACCTTTACCGTGGCGCTCGGCAGCCAGCCTACCGGGGCGGTGAGCGTGAGCGTGAGCGTGGCCAGCGGTCCGGTCACGGTCTCCAGCACATCCCTGAGCTTCAACCCCGCCAACTGGGACGAGCCCAAAACCGTGACGGTGTCGGGCAGCCAGGACGGCAATGCGGTCACCGATGCCGCCGCCGTCGGCCTGGCCGCATCGGGAGCCGATTACGGTGATGGCACCACGGTCACCGCAAGCGTCAATTTCGATGTGACCGATGACGACGGCGATGACCTGGCGCTGACGGTCTCGAAGTCATCGCTGGATGTGGACGAGGGCGGCACCCAGACCTTCACGGTTGAGCTCAGCCATCAGCCCGCCGGCAATGTCGTCCTCACGGTGACATCCGGCGACACGGGGGCGGCGACGGTTGACGAGGCCGAGCTGACCTTCACGACCTCCAATTGGAATGCTGCTCAGACGGTGACGGTGACGGGCGTCGAGGATGCCGATGCAGCTGATGAGGAGGATGTGACGATCACGGTCAATGTCAAAGCCGGCAGCTCCAGCGAATATCTCAACGTCGGCGGCGAAACCGTCGGGGTGACGGTCAAGGACGACGAAACCCCCGGCCTGACGGTGTCGCCTGCAATGCTGGAGGTCGATGAGGGGGCAACCGGAACCTTCACAGTCCAGCTCGCCCACATCCCGACGCGGACAGTCACGGTGGCTGTCTCCAGCGGGGACACTTCTGTGGCGACGGTCAGCCCGAATGAGCTGACCTTCACGACCTCCAATTGGGACGATGTTCAGACCGTGACGGTGACATCGGTGAGCGATGTCGACGCCGCCGACGACAGCGCCACCATCACCCTGAACCCCTCTGGGGGTGAGTACGACGATGTCGATGATGCGAACGTGACGGTGAACGTGGACGATGATGAAGATCCAAGCCTGCTGATTACCGGATCGCCGGTGACGGTTGAAGAGGGCGACACCGACAGCTCGGTCACGGTCAGGCCGGCAGTCGAACCGACGGGGACTGTGCGCCTGACCTTCTCGGCCGCCAACTCGGCAATTTTGGGTGTTCCGACTGCACTGGAATTCACGACCTCCAACTGGGAAACACCCCAGGCCGTCAGCCTTGAAGCCTTCCACGACGATGGCTCGGCAAACAACTCGACGGAGCTGACCATCACCGCTTCGGGGGGCGAGTACGACGACGTGGAGGGGACTGTCACGGTCAACATTACAGACGAAGATATACCCGGCCTCATGGTCAGCCCATCGAGCGGCTTCACCGTTAATGAGGGGAGCACCAATACCTTCACCGTTCAGCTGACGACCCAGCCCTCCGGCAGCGTGACGCTGACGCTGTCCAGCAGCGATGACAATGTGGCGAGGCTCGATCGTGCCGTCAACAACTCCCGGACGCTGGGCTTTGACTCAGGCAATTGGGATATGCCCCAGACGGTGATCGTATTCGGACGCGAAGATGGCAACGACACGGATGAAGAATTCACCATTGAGATAGACCCATCGGGTGCGGAATATCAAGATGTCGATACGTTTTCTCTCAATGGAGAGACAGATGACGATGATTCTCCCGGCCTGAAGCTGTCGTCCGCTGTGATTACAGAACTGGGCGAGGGCGGCGACTCCAAGACCTTCCAGGTCAAGCTCAACACACTGCCGGCCGGGAATGTGAACGTGGCCGTGGAGAGCACCAGAACCGCCTCGGTGACGGTGAGCCCCGTCTCGGCTTCTCTGACCTTCACGACATCGAACTGGGACGATTTCCAGACGGTCACCCTGACTGCACCGGAGGATCCCGATGCGATTGACAACGTCGTCAGTGTCCGCCTGACCACCGCTTCATCGGCTGACGCCGACTATGCAAACATCAGCTCCTCAGTCAGGGTGACGACTGATGACGACGACGATGCGACTGTGAAGATCTCGAAGGACTCGATCGAGTTGGAGGACGATCTTGATGTCGACGAGAATGGCAGGGCAACGTTCGAGGTCTACCTGAGCGCACAGCCCACCGGGGAAGTCCGGATCAGGGTGACGAGCGATGATGCCAATGTGGCGACCGCATCGCCGGCATCGCTGACCTTTACGTCCTCACAATGGAACGAGGACGATGCCCAGACGGTCACGGTGACCGGCATCGACGATAACGACTTCCAGAACGAGCGAGCGACGATCAGCCTGACCGCCTCGGGTGCGGCAGAGTTCAACGGCGAGGCCGCCAGCGTCGAGATCAATGTCGACGACGACGACGGTGCCAAGCTGAGGCTGTCGGCGCCCTCGCTGAGCGTGGACGACAACAGTGACGCCACCTTCACGGTCCAGCTTGACGCCCTGCCGACGGCTGATGTCAACGTGACCCTGGCCAGCGCCGACACGAACCTGGCGACGGTCTCGCCGGCGACCCTGACATTCACCACCGCAAATTGGGATGACGAAGTGGAGGTGACCGTCACCGGGGTCAAGGACGACAACGCGAGCAATGACAGCACCAGCCTCACCCTGACAGCCTCGGGCGGCGGTTTTGGCTCCACCCAGACCCTGGCGGTGACGGTGGTCGACACCGATGTCAGGGGCGTGATTCTGGATCCGGACACCGGGTTCTCCCTGGATGAGGGGGACAGCGGCCGATTCAGTGTCGCACTAGCCACCCAGCCCACGGGGCAGGTGGAGCTGGAACTGACCATCGACAGCGAGAATGCTCAGGCCGTGACATTCACCCCGAATTCCCTGACCTTTGGTGTCTCGGACTGGGATGACCCGCAGTTCGTAAGCGTCACGGCAATTGAGGACGACGACATCGCCGACTCGTCAACGACCATTGACATCGACGCATCGGGCGCCGACTACGCCGATGTGGAGGCTTCCCTTGATGTCGCCATCGAGGACGTTGACGAACCCGGCCTGACGGCATCGAAGACCAATGTGCTGCTCTCCGAGAACGCCTCCGGCAACTTTACTGTCGCACTGGCACAGAAACCGTCGGGCGATGTGAGTGTCGAGGTCGCAAGTGCGAACACTGCCGTGGCAACGGTCTCCCCGGCTGCCCTGACATTCTCGACGACCACCTGGAATGCCCCCCAGCTCGTGACGGTCTTGGGCACCGACGATGACAACGCCACCAACGACACCGCCAGAATCAACCTGACGGCGAGCGGCGCCGACTACGGGGGCGTGACCAAGAGCCTGACCGCATCGGTCTCCGACGACGACAGCGTCGGCCTGTCGGTTTCAAGCCGGCAGCTGCAGGTGACGGAGGGGTTGAGCGGCACCTTCACCGTCAGGCTGAACACCGAGCCGTCCGACAGTGTCAGCATCACGGTTGCCAGCGGCAACCCCGCAGTGGCCACGGTGACCCCGGCGCTGCCCGACACCCTGAACTTCAGCACGAGCAACTGGAACGTGCCGCAGAACGTCACCGTCACCGGCGTCCAGGACGAGGACATCTCGGATGGTGAGGCCAGTATCACGCTGCAGGCTGCCGGGGGCGACTATGCCGGGCAGAGCGCCTCGGTTGCCGTCACCGTCAAGGACGACGACCTGCCGGCCATCGTGCTGACGCACACCGATCTGTCCCTGACCGAGGGTGAACGCTATGACGTCGGCGTGACGCTCTCCTCGCTCCCGACCGGTGAGGTGCGCGTGGAGGTCTCGAGCAATTCGAATGCATTGGAGCTCTCCACCCAGAGCATGGTGTTCACCCGGGACAACTGGGGTGATGAGCAGACGCTCAGGGTGACCGCCAGCGAGGACGACGATGCCCGGAACGACACCGGCAGGATCACCCTGGTCAGCAGCGGCGGCGGCAGCGACAGCGTTCCCCGTGTCATCACCGTGGCGGTGGACGACAACGATGAGACCGGCCTGCGGCTGGAGCCGGCCGAGCTCGAGCTCAACGAGAATGCCGTCGGAACCTTCACGGTGGAGCTGACCTCCCAGCCGACCGGGCGCGTGGTGCTGGAGGTGTTCAGTTCAGACGGAGCCGCAGCAGAGGCCACACCCGCCAGACTGACCTTCCGCCCAGGCAACTGGGATCAGCCGCAGACGGTCACGGTCAGCGCACTGGACGACGCCGACTTCAGCGACGAGAGTGTCGAGGTCAACCTGTCGGCCACGGGCGCCGATTACGAGAACATCACCGCAGCGGCCAGGGTGCAGATCATCGACGACGATGAGGGCGCCGACCCCGAGATCGAGCGCGTGGTGATCTCGACCTCGCTGGCGGCAGTGGGCAATTCGGTGCTGACCAGCTCGATGGATGTGATCAGCCAGCGCTTCAATGCCGGGCGGAGCCAGCGCACGGCCACCCTCGCCGGGCGCCAGATCGACCTGGGCGATGCACGGTCAGCCCTGCAGCTGTTCCAGACCGGGGGCGACCCGAATGCCTCGCGCGCCGGCTCGCAGCGCTACAAGGATGCGTGGTTCGGGCACAACCGCGCCGGTGACAGCTGGCTCGGCGGCGTGGCGCTGCTCAATGGCCAGCCCGTGTTCGCCAAGCAGCACGTCGAAAAGCTGGAGATCCCGTTCCTGAGCGGCTTCAGCTATGCGCTGAACGCCAACGGCGAGAGCGGCGAGGGCAGCGAGGCGGGCGGGGCGCAGGCTGCGGTCTGGGGGCGCTACAACGAGCGCGACTTCTCGGGCCAGCTCGAGGACACCTCCAAGAACACCTTCCGCGGCTTCCAGAGGGGCTCCTGGCTGGGCTATGACCAGCAGCTCGACCAGGGCCTGACTTATGGCGTCGCCCTGGCGCGCTCCAGCGGCGAGTCCGACTACACCGTCGAAAGTTACGACGGCCGCATTGAGACGCGCCTGACCTCGATCCAGCCGTACATCGAGTTCCCGGCATTCGGCAGCGGCTCGATCCGGCTGATCTACGGCATGGGCAGCGGCGCCGTCGACGTCATGGAGAGCAGCGGGGTGAGCGGCAGCGCCGATCTCTCGATGGAGATGTTCTCGCTGGGCGGCAGCTGGCCGGTGGCGCGCTGGGGCGACCGAACCACGCTGTCCAGTGTCTCCAGCGTGTCCTCCAACAGGCTGACGACCGCGCGCTCGACGGCGGTGACCATCGCCGACCTGAACGTCTCCTCGGAGCGCATCCGCAGCGGCTTCGAGCTGGTGCATGACGGCTTCGGCATCGGCATGCAGTTCCGGCCCCGCTTCGGTCTGACCGTGCGCCGGGATGGCGGCGACGGCATCAACGGAACCGGCCTCGAGGCCACCACCGGCGTGCAGATCTCAACCCCGAACGAGCGCGTCAGCCTTGACTTCAGCGGCTATGCGCTGTGGCTGCACACCAATGTCGACCTGGATGAGTGGGGCGCCAGCGTTGAGCTCGAGGTCAAGTCGAGGCTGGGCGGCCGCGGCGTGTCGCTGTCGATCGGGCCGGAGTGGGGCCAGCAGCGCCGGGATGTGCTCGGCGAGGAGCAGCCCTTCGACCTGTCCCAGTCGGTCCTGGCGGATGCGCGCGCGAGCGAATTCCGCACGGCGCTGTCGGCCAACCTCGGCTATGGCGTGGACCTCTTCGGCGGCCTGCTGACCCCGTATGCGCAGTACAGCTTCGTCGGCAGCGATGTCACCTCGGTGCGCTACACCACCGGCATGCGCTTCAAGCGGGGCGAGGACTTCAGCGCGCGGCTGTTCGGCGAGCAGAACATTGCCCACAGCGGCGATGTCCGCAGCCGGCTCGGGTTTGAGCTGAGCAAGCAGTTCTGAGCGGCCTCTGACGCGCGGCTTTTGAACGCGCGGGCGCTCGGCGACTTAGCGTGGCGCCTCGGTGCGCCCGAAACACTCTGCAAAACCGGCCAAAACGGCGCTGCCGAATATCCGCCCCGGCTGGAATGTAGAATGCGCCCCGGAGAGATGCCGGAGCGGTCGAACGGGGCGGTCTCGAAAACCGTTGTGCTCTTTACGGGCACCGAGGGTTCGAATCCCTCTCTCTCCGCCACTCCGGATTCCCAATGTCTCTCGACCGCCACAGATTTTCAACGGCTCCGATATAGCTTCAAGGCGATGGGGGGTTGGCAAAAGCCGCAATATTTTCTTGGCCGGATGAGCTTATTCACGACGGGTTGCAATACATGACAGGAGACAGACAGACAGTCCGAGCCGCCCCGCAGCAACCCAGAAGGTTTCGCCTGATTGACGTATTTGCCGGGGCGGGCGGCATGACGCTGGGGTTCTCCAAGATGTCCCGGTGTGCTTTTGAGCCGGTATGGGCCAATGACTTCAATATTCAGGCGGTCAACACCTATAACGCCAACTTTGGCGAGCACTGCACCAGCGGCGACATTGTTGACATTCTCAATGACCCGCAGACCCGGATCCCGAGCGCTGAGGTCGTCATCGGCGGCCCGCCGTGCCAGGGATTCAGCCTCCTGAACAAGAACCGTGAGGGGGATCCCCGCAAACAGCTCTGGCGCCCATTTTTTGAAATCGTCGAGCGCTCGAAGGCACAGGTGTTCGTGATGGAAAACGTCCCCCAGCTGCTGGGTTCTTTTGAATACGAGGAAATTCTAAGTTTTGCCCGAGATTTGGGCTTTCAATGCTGGGACGAGGTGCTCTGTGCCGCTGACTATGGCGTCCCGCAGACTCGGCGTCGGGCATTCATCATTGGCTGCAGATTCTGTGATCCGTCAAGGGTGTTTCCGCCTCGCAGGACGCATTTTGATCCCCGAAAAAACGGGGCTCAGATTTCGTTCCTGCAGGCTGACGCCGATGGCTATGCTCCCGATGCGGTGAAATGGCGAACCGTGCGAGATGCGATCGCCGACCTTCCGCAGCCCAGCGGGACGGCGATTCGCAGTGAATCCTCTCCGCTTGACCTGCAGTTTGGACGCTCGCCCACGGAGATGAGCATGGCCCGGTATAGGGCGATTCCAAAGGAGGGCATGAATCGTTTTGATCTGCTGGAACGGGCGCCGGAACTGACGCCGGACTGCTGGATTCGGAAGAAGAGCGGCGGGACGGATTTGTTTGGCCGGCTCTGGTGGGATCGCCCGGCATTCACGATTCGCACGGAATTTTTCAAGCCGGAGAAGGGGCGTTATCTTCATCCTGAACAGCATCGGCCGATAACGCACCGAGAAGCCGCGCGCCTGCAGTCATTCCCTGACGACTTCATATTCACCGGAACCAAGATCGAGATTGCCCGGCAGATAGGCAATGCGGTTCCACCCTTGCTGGCGGCGAGCATCGCTGATGCGGTCTATCTGCTCCTGACAGCAGACGGCAGGCAGTAGACCCCCGTGCCTGATCCGGAGGCGGTGCGCAAAAAGGTTGCCCTGCTGATCGAGAATTTTGAGGAGGAGCTTCGCTCCGGAGAACTTCGTGCAAAAGTGCTGGCGCTGGTCCCCATCTTTTTTGAACTGCGCAATTTGGGCAGGGCGCTGATTCCGGATGAATGCGCCTCATCCTCCAGGGAGCGAATTCTGTATTACTTCCTGCAGTATCCCCGCACGGTGATCAACAGCGAGGAGCTGTTTGTCGTTGCCGGAGCCCAGGAATATGCCCGCCGCCTGCGGGAGCTGCGCGTGAATTTCGGCTGGTCAATAGCCAGCGGTGTCACGATCAGGGAAATGGGGCATGGCGATGGCGGCGAACTGCCCGATGAATACAGGGCGATGAAACCCAATGACTACGTCTTGCTGAGCGCCGAGGAGGATCGGGAGGCCGCGCACCGCTGGAATATCGCAAATGCGATTCGCAGGCAGCGGGGCTCGTCGCGCAGCAAGATTTTGAAATTTCTGCAGGCCAATGTTGGGCGCGGTGTGACCAGCGAGGAACTGCGCTATGTCGCAGGCGATAAAACCGAGTGGGCCCGGCGTGCGCGCGAGCTGCGCACGGAGCTGGGCTGGCCCATTGCAACCCAGACCACGGGGCGCCCGGATTTGGAGGTTGGAATCTACGTATTGCAGGCCAATCGTCAGAGCCCCGAGCACGATCGGCACATTCCGGATGACGTTCGCCGAGAGGCGCTCAGGCGAGACCGATACAGATGTGCTGAATGCGGCTGGAGCCACGATGAATGGAACCCGTCTGACCCCAGGCATCTGGAGCTGCACCACATCGAGCATCACGCAGAGGGAGGCGAAAATATCGGGGAAAACCTGAAAACGCTGTGCAGCGTCTGTCACGACAAAATTCACCGGCAGGAGAGGGGGCGGGGGCGGGAATAATCTACAGAAGATATTGCGGCGGTGCCGGTGCCGGTGCCGGTGCTGGTGCTGGCGGTTTCTGGCGGCAGCCCCTGCAACCGAGGCCGCGCTCAACCCTTACAATTACCGCCGCTCGATTTGGCTGGAGTGCAACATGCTCAAGCGCATTCACATCAAGGGCTATAAATCGCTGCGGGATGTCGAGATGGAGCTGAAGCCGCTTACGGTTCTGGTTGGTCCCAACGCAGCCGGCAAGAGCAATTTTCTTGATGCCTTGCAGCTGCTCTCCAGACTGGCCATAAGTTTTTCGCTAAAGGATGCCTTTGCCCCTCCCTGCCGAGGCAAGCCGCTTGAATCATTTTCCTTCTCCGATGATGGATTGAGAGGACTGCGCAATCAAGACTCGGTTTCTTTCAGCATGGAAGTTGACTTCACCCTCTCCGATTTTATTGTTGATGCAGTGAGCAACCGGATCAGAAGAATGCAACACCCATCAGAGTCATTTAATGATGGATCAAACGGTTCCAAAGACACACAGAACCTCATTAAGAGGCGTTATCTGCGCTATCGCATTAAAATCGAAATGCGCCCAGGGCTGGGAATTTTGCGGGTGGCAGATGAATGTCTTGTAGCACTCAACAAAAAAGGTGAGCCGGCTGGCAATCAAAAAGCTTTGATTTCCATTGAAAAAAATGGAAGGCATCGGTTCGTGAGACTGGAAGGGCATAAAGACCCCATTTTTTTGGAGAATGATCTTGATCAAACCATCCTCTCAGAATCTTTCTATCCTCCGCTTTGCCCGCATTTGATGGCGGTGCGGGAGGAAATAGCCAGCTGGTCTTTCTTCTATTTTGAGCCGCGCGAACGCATGCGTGCTTCCAACCCGGTCAGGCCGGTAAGACATATTGGTTTGATGGGCGAGGAGCTGCCCGCTTATTTGAATACGCTGAAAGCCGAGGCACCCAGCAAATTTGATTCCATAGAGCAGAGTCTGAAGTTCATGCTGCCCCGCATTGAGGGTATTGATGTCTATGTTGATGATCGTGGAGAGGTTGAATTGCGGCTCAGAGAAGCGGGAGTTCCGATATCCGCTCGCGTTCTTTCGGAGGGAACTTTGCGCATGCTGGGGCTGTTGGCTCTTGGGGGGTTGAAGGAACCGCCCTCGCTGGTCGGCCTGGAGGAGCCGGAAAATGGTGTGCATCCCCGCCGCATTGAATTGGTGGCCGACTTATTGAAAACCCGGGCGGAACTAACGGAAATGACGCAGTACATCGTCACGACACATTCTCCCGTTCTAGTCGACTGGATACCGAAAAAGTCACTTTTTGTCGTTAGCCAAGGGAATAAAGGCACTGAAATAGATCCTTTTGATGCTTTTGGTCCTCTGGGAGACAGGCTGGAGAAAGGGCAAAAACTCATTGATTTTGTCTTGAGTGATTCTGATGATGCAGATCTAGAGCCACTCAGCGTTTCAGAGAGAATTTTGCGCGGGGATTTTGGTGGCTAGATCCAGTAAGCCCGGACCACCTGAAGTTTCCATATCCATAGCCGCTTTCGGTGAGGATATGGGGCACCGAAATATCGTCGGCGCACTAATTGAGCGGGTTGCAGAGGAAATGAATATTCAGCTCACACCAACCTACCCAGATTATTGGCGCAATGCCCGTAGAGGGTATGGCTACGTGGTGTATGAACTGCAGTCATATTTCAGAGATTTAAAAGAGCGGGGCGGGTTGCCTGATTTCATAGTGGTTGCTACGGATGCCAATAGTGAAGGACTAAATAAACGTACCCAAAACATTCCAATAGAGGAGAGCCCAGTATTACATGTCGTCCTCGCAATTCCGGATCCTCATGTTGAGCGTTGGCTTTTGCTGGATAGCAAAGCATTTAAGAAAGTACTGGGAAAGGGATGCAAGGCTACTGACTATAAAAATGAGCCTGGTCGTTATAAACATGAGCTAATTGAGGCGTGTAGGGAAGCAACAGGAATTGCACCTGAGTTTCGCGGGATCGAATATGCACGAAAAATTGTTCAGGAAATGGATCTGAATAGAGCCGCCAAAAACGATAGATCCCTGAAACGCTTTCTTAAAGAACTGCGAGACACATTCCAACAAATTTCCCAATTGCGCCAATCTCCTTGACTGACATGACCTGAAGATGTGCATATTTCTCCCCCTGCACAGTTCAAGCATTTAACTCTATCAACCGTGCTGCCTCATCCCTTACAATCGCTGCCGTCTAGTCCCGCCGGAGTGCAGCATGCTCAAGCGCATTCACATCAAGGGCTATAAATCGCTGCGGGATGTCGAGATGGAATTGAAGCCGCTGACGGTTCTGTTCGGACCCAACTCAGGCGGCAAGAGCAATTTCCTCGAAGCCCTGCAGCTGCTCTCCAGATTGGTCGCGAGCAATTCAATCAAGGAGGCTTTTGCCCCGCCCTACCGGGGCAAGCCACTCGAGTCGTTCTCCTTTCCCCCTGAGGGGTTGAAAGGCTTGCG